>DMHA01000248.1:808-2618 GCA_003449615.1 Flavobacterium sp. | reverse complement strand
AACATTGGTCATGTCAACCATTATACCAAATTGATTTACATATTAGACCAAAATGTAGATAAAAAAACATACTCATAACTGCATATACTTTTTACGGTTTCTTTCGTGCATTTTTTACATTCTATCATAATAAAGTTCTCTATTTCATCAATGGTATTAAAAATTTTATTGGTAAATGCTCTTTTATATTTTTGCCACATCTTTTCTGCTGGATTCAATTCAGGACTATATGCAGGTAAAAATATGAGTATAATGTCTTTTGGAATCTTTAATCTTTTTGCTTTGTGGAACGCACCGTTGTCGAGTACTATTATCTTAATTTCATTTGGATTTTGTTGGCTAAATTGTTCTAAGAATAATTGAAAGCAATCTGTATTACAATAGGGTAAATTTAACCCAAGTTGCAGGATATTATTAATAAATTATTAACATATAGTTTAATTATCACTAAAATGTGTTGTTTTATTGCATTTTGAGTTTTTAGAACAACGTAAGTGTTTGATTTTCAATAGTACGATTTTTAATTTTGTTTTGTAGTACACAGCTAGGTATTGCCAATATGGACTAAGTAACAGACCTTTGTGCGATGTATTTCAAGTCATCGATGCGATATAATCCTGTTCATAAAACCATCTGTGGCTACTACAGATTGGTAGAAAGCTATCGTAACGCAGAAGACCGCATTTGCCATCGTACGATTTTGAATGTTGGTTTTATCGAGGATTTAGTACCTGAACAACTCAATATCATCCAAAAACAACTGACACAACGCGCCGAAGGCAAATTGGCTTTATTTGAACAAACAGATGATGCTTTGGCAAACACATATGTTACTAAGTTATGGAATGAGATGGTTTCCAAGAAGAGAATAGAACTACCAGAGCAAGCCAAAGAAAAGCGCAAAAGGTTAGTAGACATTGATACCATCAAACATAAAGACGTAAAAGAAATTGGCGCAGAATGGCTCGGTTACCAATGTTTGGAGCAACTAGAATTAAAGCGTTTTTTAACGAGTTTAGGTTGGCAAGAGTCGCAAATACAATTGGCACTTACCCAGATTATTAGTCGAGCCGTTTATCCTAACTCAGAATTAAAGACGAGCAAATGGATACGAGACAACTCTGCAATTTGCGAACTTACTGGTTATCCAATCCAAAAAATTACGAAAGACAAATTATATCAAAGTTCCTTGAATTTATATAAGATAAAACAAGAGTTAGAGTCTTATTTATCCAACAAAACCAATGAACTGTTTGACATTCAAGATAAGATAATTTTATATGATTTGACGAATACTTATTTTGAAGGCGAGAAACAAAATAGCAAATTAGCAAAGTACGGACGTAGTAAAGAAAAGCGTAGTGATGCCAAATTAGTAGTCTTAGCATTAGTTATTAATGTAGAAGGATTTATAAAATATTCATCCATATTTGAAGGCAATACGACAGACAGTGCCACGTTGGAAAGCATTATAGAAAAGCTACGCATCCAAACCAGCGCAACACAAAGAGCATTGGTTGTTTTAGATGCAGGTATTGCTACGGAAGACAACCTAACATTATTAGAACAAAATGGATATGATTATGTCTGTGTGAGCCGCTCAAAACTAAAAGATTACCAAGCTACAACAGGTAGTGTTGCAGGACAAATAATTACTAAGAACAATCAAGTGTTAACGCTTGAATCCGTGAGTTCAGCTACTTCGAGAGATTATTATTTAAAAGTAAAAAGTCCAGGTAAAGCGTTAAAAGAAACATCGATGAAAACTCAATTTGAAACTCGTTTCGAGCAAGAGTTAGAAAAGATAAAA
>DMHA01000248.1:0-765 GCA_003449615.1 Flavobacterium sp. | reverse complement strand
CGATAAAAGTTGGATTAAGTAAAAAACACAGTGTAAAGCAAGCTGATAAAGTTCACCAAAGAATAGGTCGAGTGATACAGAAATACCCATCGACAAGTAAATATTATAATATCGAAGTAAGCACCAATGAAGCAGGTTTAGCAACACAGATGAACTATACTAAAGACGAATTTGCGCATCAAAAAAAAATAGACGACCTTGGTATTTATTTTATAAGAACCAATCTTGCACCAAGCAATGAGCAAACTTTATGGACAATTTACAACACGATACGAGAAATAGAAAGTACGTTTAGAACATTAAAAACAGACTTAGACCTACGACCGATATATCATAAAAATGATGATGCTACAATGGCACATTTGCATTTAGGATTATTGGCTTATTGGTTGGTCAATACCATTAGACATCCACTCAAGCAAAAAGGAATACACCATAATTGGCAAGAAATCGTACGCATCGCCAATACACAAAAACGAGTGACAACCTACGCTAAAAATCAAGACGATGAAATGCTTTATACCAGAAGATGCTCTGAGCCAAATGAAGCAATACAAAAACTATACAACGCATTAAATTTTAAATGCTATCCGTTTGTAAAACGAAAATCCGTAGTACACAACTCGGCACTCAAAAAAAATAAATCCATTGATTTAAAGCACTTTCCACCCGATTAGCTGCAATGTGGGTTAATTATAGTATATATTTCTACACCATCGCCACCTCAAAATCAGCAATAATATCTTCGATATTTTCTAAGCCAAC
>DMHA01000195.1 GCA_003449615.1 Flavobacterium sp. | reverse complement strand
AGAGGGTATTCGAAGACGCATACGAGCGAGGAGGAGGAATAGATGTTGAGAATTGGCACACAGATGACGCAGATTTTTACGGATAAAAACGGATTTTTGTTTTTATAGTATTTGTTAGAAATGTTCTATTAAGTTTTCTGATTTTGCTGTATAAAGGGCATTTGATTTTTAGAAGTAAATTAGGAATTGTATGAAGGTAAACTTCAGATAATCATGGTTTTTGTCATTTCGACCAACGGGAGAAATCGCATAATTTACTCACGTTATGTGATTTCTCCTTCGTCGAAATGACAAAATCATCATCATTTTTTCCTTCACTCAGTGATTTTGGATACTACTCAGAAAAAAACTCTACCTATTGACGGTGGTTCATCTAAAAATTGGTTTCCTAATATTTAATCCAAATTTTAAATATTCCAATTCCGCTAAAATTAGCAATAAAATAAAATAGCGTACTATCTAATATTGCTGGTGATTTCAATTCATCCCAATTTGAATCATATCCATATATCAAACTCATAATTTTTTCCACAAACATTCCTGTTCCAATCAACACAACGCAAGAAATTATTGAACTGTAAACTATTTTTTCAATAAATATTAGTTTCTCAGTTGGAATTAAATAAACTAACATATTGAAAAATGTAATTGAGAAATAGAATAAATAGGCTGGTTCTCCATAATAATCACCATGATAAGGGGATTCAAAAAAAATTACACAGAAAGTTAATAATAAAATTATGAAAAACATCCTTTTTTTAATTAGCGTCTCTATCATTTCAGGTTTCTAAAGATATATTTTTTGTGAATTACTGTCAACGTTCTCGCAACTACAAACAGTTTGGGTCTAAATTAGCCTAAACTTTCCGATTTGCCAAATCTTACAGGGACAAAACAAACTTTAAATTAAACCAAAACCCCACTGTTCGACGTTTTTTAATCTTTTCAAGCAGATATTGGATTAACTTTCACTTGCCCACCAATAGCTTTCAACACTTTAATTATTGTTGAAAATTGAGGTTTTGAACCGTCTGAAAGTGCTTTATATAAACTAGGTCTGCTTAGTCCAGATTTTTCAGCAATTTTTGTCATTCCAATAGCTTTAGCAACATTTCCAATTGCAGTTATTAAGTCATTTTCGCTCCCCTGTTCTAAAACTTCGTTTAGATATTCCGCAATCATTTCATTGCTGTCTAAATAATCTGCTATGTCAAATTTTGATATTTCCATTTTTTAAACTTTTAATGATTTCCATATTTCTTTAGCCCTTTGTATGTCAGCTTGTTGAGTCGATTTGTCTCCCCCAATGAGTAAGACTATAATTTTACCGTCTTTTTCAGTAAAGTAAACACGATAACCTTTAGCATAGTTTATTTTGAGTTCTCTAATACCGACTCCAACAGGTTTACAATCTCCAAAAATGTTCATCTTGTTCTAACGTTTAAATTCTCACTAAAATCTTTGCTTTTGCTCGCAAATCTTTTAGCTTTCTAAACCATTTGTCAAATTCGATTGTTTTTTCAATAAAGTACATTTTTCATTTGTATTCATTTGGATACAAATATAACAAAGAATTTATAGTTTAGAAATAATGTTTCTTAATTTTAAAATGTTTTTTCAAAATGCTACCCAACTCCTAAATATACTCAAGTAAAAAAAAGTTAACACTTTTAATTCATTCGACCTGATATAAATCATTTTTAAGCACTTTATTTTTCAATACATTTACCGTCGAAATTACGTTAAAGATTAAAATTAATTTAAAAATAGAGAATGAAAAGAGTTTTAGTAGTCACAGGTGGCGGAGATTGTCCGGGATTGAATGCCGTAATTAGAGCGATTGTAAAAAGAGCCGCACAAGAAAAAGATTGGGAAGTGATAGGAAGTATTCAATCTTTTGATGGAATTCTTCGTGAACCGACAGAAATAATGATATTAGACGAAAAAACAGTGGCTGGTATCCACGTCGATGGTGGAACTATCATTGGCACGACCAATAAAGGCGGACCATTTGCTTGGCCTATAAAAAATCAAGATGGAACTTGGGGTGCTGTGGATCGCTCGGATGAAATGATTCGCAAATTACAGCATTTGGGTGTTGAAGCCGTAATCAGTATTGGTGGCGATGGTTCGCAAAGAATTTCTCAGCAACTTTTTGAAAAAGGATTGAATATAATTGGTGTTCCAAAAACGATTGACAATGATTTATCCGCAACCGATTTCACTTTCGGATTTCAAACAGCAGTTAACACTGCAACCGAAGCAGTGGATAAATTAGTAACAACTGCTGTAAGTCACAATCGGGTTTTGGTTCTTGAAGTAATGGGACGAAATGCGGGCTGGATTGCCTTGAATGCAGCCATTGCTGGTGGTGCCGAAGTATGTTTGATTCCAGAAATTCCTTATGATTTAGAAGCTGTTGCCAAAAAATTGCAAAGCCGTTACAACAGCAAAGGAAAAGGAAATGCCATTGTAGTTATTGCCGAAGGTGCAATGCCCAAAGGAGGTACTTTGTTATCTGAAAAAAGTAATGAAATTGGTTATGAAAACCTTCGTTTAGGCGGAGTGGCTCATAAGTTGGTAAACGATTTAAAAGCGATTGGTTTTGAACCAGATATGCGTGAAACCGTTTTAGGACATTTACAAAGAGGCGGAATTCCAATTGCTTATGACAGAATATTAGCCACGCAATTTGGCGTGAAAGCATTTGAAATGGTTTTGGAAGGCAAATTTGGCGAAATGGTTGCTTATCGTCATCCCGAAATTATATCGGTTCCTTTTAAAGATGCCATTGATAAAATTAAATTAGTAGATCCCAACTGCGATTTGATTAAAACCGCTAAAGGAGTTGGAATAGGTTTTGGTGATTAAAACCCATTAGCTTTATATAGAGTACAATAAATTGTACTCTATATTTGTCCTCTAACGGAGTTGTTTTAGTCACAGTGGGACTTATTGTTTGTAGAAAATTAATCAGTCAAAAATAAAGACCCTTTGGGCGACCTTTTATTATTTTATCAATTAATAAAACAATCTGAATTTTATTAACCCAATAGTCTATACTCATTTTTCTATTTTCTATTTTCTATATTCTATATTCTATATT
>DMHA01000364.1 GCA_003449615.1 Flavobacterium sp. | reverse complement strand
TCCACTAATTTAAAATAACCGCTAACATCAGCCGTTGCTGTTGTTGGGTAAAATGTTAAATTTGATGGTAGGTCTGAAACGTTCAACTTGGTATCTGCCAAATCGTGAACTGCCTTTTCGTTTGGGTACAACGTTTCTGAATAGCCTGTTATTTCAGAAATTTTGTTTGATGTCTTTTCAATATTAGCTGTTGGTATCTTCTCGTGAGTACCATCTACATTTTGCCCTACAATATGCACCGCATCAGTCACTTGTTCGGAGGCTGTGTTTCTTATTCCGTAGTCAAAATCTTGTTCTTGTCCAGTTGTCATATATAGTAGTATATAATTATTCTTTGCCCAGTTAATATAGTTTTCTTAAATGTTACCTCTATTCCGTTTTGTGTAAAAGTATTCAAATCAGTAGTAAATCCTGTTTTCTCTAAATGTTGCACTCCATCATTGATATATCCTTTAATCGCCACAGCATCAACTGGCAATTCATAAACCTGTCCTAATCCTGCAAATCTAATACATTCTATCGTATTTGCTGAACTATCAATGTCGGGTTTGTTTTGTATGAATTTTTTTGAATTAGGGTCTACCTCGTTCCAATCTGCATTTACATTTACTTGTGCATTAGTTTCAATCCCTGCAAGTTTCAATTTTTCAGCTTCGGTAAATATTTGATAAGTTGTTGTATCAAGTTTCATTTCAGTTTCATTAACGAAAACTACTTGATTATTCCTACCAAGAAAAGTAAAACCATCAAGCAACTCCTCAAATCTATCTACACCTGTTGGTGTTCCTGCTATTACAGTTCCATCAAAAAACCCAATCTCAATAAGTTTAGCCCATAATAAATTTATATTTACAAAAGTAAATGTACCATCGGCAATAACCGTAATATCGGTAACTAATATATTTTGCTTTAAAATAATATTCGCACCGCTATCGGTCTTAAAATTACAATAGTTGCCAAAAGTTGTCAATCTATTTTTCTCGGATATGATAGGGTCGCCACCATCAAATACCAATGAAAAGAAATTGCCTGTTTGCTTTGTTATTACTAAACTCATAATTTCATTATATAAAGTTGTGTTATATACGGTTGCATATTTTTATCTGTGCCACTTTGACCTGTTGTCGATGTTGTATATGTTTCGTTTTGACCACCATTTGCTTGGTCAAACAATCCAACACTACCTCTATTATTAGTATGTCTTTTTATTCCGACAGTATGACTATGTTCAACAACCACCGCATCTTTACTACCCCCTATTTGCCCTAAAGCATAACTCTTACCTGATTCTGTGCCAAACCCTATAACAGTTCTGCCTTGTATGTTTGGCGTTCCATTACTACCATTGCAAATCGCCCAGCCTAATCTTAAATTTTTACCAAGTCCATTAGTTTCAAAGTTTGCGTTCAAATAAGTCAAATCACAACTAACTGTTTTTATATCGCCTGTTTGGAATAAATTAGCTTGAATATAGTCCAATAATGCGTGTTCTACCTCTCTGTGTTTTACAGCTAGTATGTTCGACCACGATTCGAGGTTGTCTTCTATCAATTCTTGTAATTGTGCGTATTTCATACTTTATAGTCTATTCCGTTATAATCTTGTCCGTTGTAATCTGCAAGTCCAAAGAAACTGTCGCCTTTCTTAAATGACAAATTAATATCCATTTGTCCGTAATTTTCTCTGTCTTTTGGCTTTGGTAAATCTATTGCTTGAAATAATGATGCCCTAATAGTATTCACATACAAATAAGGACTTTCCAAAACATCACTCAATTGTATCAAACTATCTATGCTAACCTTATCCGTTTTGTAGGTTTCTATTACATTGGTTTTTATTGCTTTCGTAACAGTATGCCTCGTAGATGTTTCATAGTAAGTTGTAAGTTCAGTTTTCTTGTCAGTCGAGCGATACCAAGCTTTAAAACTAATACTTTGATAAGTATCTGCTCTTTTCTCTTTGTAGTGAAACTGTGATACTTTCTCGCTTTCTTCATTGGTTAGTAAAAATGGTGTCGAATAAAATGTTTCTCCAATAGTTTGTGTTATTTCCAAATACTGCATATTGTAACCAAAATCAAAAGGAACATTTGTCAAACTCCAATAAAACTGTGGTTCGCCATTCCTTGCGTTGGTCAGCACTTCCACCATAAAATAATCCGTAATATCTACTTTCGTTTCTTTGCACAAATCCACAATATTCACAGTCCAATCCTCTAAATTTATTCCGTTAGGTGTGTCGGTTACTTGCACATAAGCCATTGCATTATTGGGTAACAAATGAACTCCTGAAAAATCATAGTGATTATTCATATAGCTGTTTTTGAAATAAAACGCTTCCTCTTTTGTTCTGAATATATTGATTAAGGGTGCTACCATATTTTAAAAAAAACGGACACTCTTTTTCTAAAGGGTGTCCGTGTTATTATTTATCAAAGATATAAATTATTTTATTAATTTCAACGAATCCTCTAAATCTTTTATTGTATTTGATAATGCATAATTTATACTAACGCTAAACCAATCCACAGTGTTGTACAGTCGGTATCTATTCACATCAAATACACTTAATCTATTGTCAATAAGCTCCCAATATAAGCTATCTACCCTTGTTTCGTTATTTATCAATATAAAACTACCCGATACTACAATACTCATAACTACTGGCTCATACTTCGCCTCGCCTTTTATCATCAACTCCATTTTAGTCAATGAATACCCCATTTTCATAGGGTATATTTTTATAACTTGCTTGTTATTGTCAATGCTTCTTATAAACCCTCGTTTCGACCTTATATTTGTGATTAATGTGATAAAATCTGCAAATTCTACATTGGCAAATATTACTTCATTATACAAAACTGGACTTAATATTGGATTGGCAGGAATCAAATCCACTTTTTCAGTCAATGTAATTCCACCGTATTTCGCTTTGTAATCTCCATTGTTTTTATACCAAGTGTTTTTTATTGGTTTGTCTTTCCAAAATAAATTACAAGT
>DMHA01000366.1:5882-8968 GCA_003449615.1 Flavobacterium sp. | reverse complement strand
CGCATATCTTCATTGGTGTTTGCTTCCAATTTTAGATGATGCTCATTTCATCATCAAAGAGTTTAATTTGATAACAAAGATAAAATTTATTTGACAACTTGACAAGAAAACAACAAATCATCAACAAATGTCATTTCCGAAATCCAGTATGAAAATTATTTACTATTTTTATAAAAATTTTGATTATGAATATAGCCGAATTAAAATTAGAAATAATAGCCAAAATTATCGCCACTGACGATGTTAATCTTTTGAATAAAATTCAAGAAATCATCAACGATTATGAAACTAATTCGTTAGTTAATGAACCAACTTTAATATATGAAAAAGTACACGTTTTTAATGAATGGCAACAAAAAAGAATAGATATTGCTTTAAATCAAGTTGAAAATGGAGAATATTTAACAGAAGAAGAAGCTGAAAAAGAAATGCAAATATGGTTCAAAGAAGAAGAAGAAAGATTAAATGGACAGTAAATGCGATTCAAACCAAGAAAAGTATTTTTTATTATTGGAATAATCGAAATAAATCAACCGTTTATAGTCAGAAATTGAATCAACTATTTACAGCAACATTGAAAAGAGTAGAAAATAATCCAGAAGCATCTATTGCTACCAAGACAGAAAACGTTCGAGCAATTCTAGTTAGAGATTATTATTTAATTTTCGAAATTACTGAATTTAAAATAATAGTTTTAGACATCTGGGACACTCGTCAGAACCCTCAAGACTTTCCAATAAAATAAAATGAAAAACAAAAACAAATCTGTAACTATCTGGCTGCTTTCAGGTTGCCTATTATTGTTCGTGATGGTCGTGGTTGGTGGTATAACCCGATTGACCAATTCAGGATTATCAATGACCGACTGGCATTTGGTAACCGATACATTCCCACCTCTTTCCGAAGAAAAATGGGTTCAAGCATTTGAAGAATACAAGAAATTTCCAGAATACCAAAAGATAAATATCCACAACGATTTTACGCTGTCGGATTATAAATTCATCTATTTTTGGGAATGGTTTCACCGATTTATTGGGCGAATTATTGGTTTAGTATTCCTCATTCCTTTTATCTATTTCCTATTTAGAAAACGACTATCAAGCGAAACCATAAAAAAGTGTTTCATTCTTTTGGGAATGGGCGCTTTTCAAGGATTTTTGGGTTGGTTTATGGTAAAAAGCGGTTTAATTGACAATCCTGATGTGAGCCATTTTAGACTTGCTTTGCATTTGACTTTTGCCTTCATTACTTTTGCTTATACGCTTTGGGTCGCTTTGGATTTGATTTACCCCAATCGAAATGAAGCTATAATTTTACTACGAAAAATTGCAGGTTTTGGATTAATTTTTCTGCTATTGCAAATCATTTACGGTGGTTTCGTTGCAGGTTTGAATGCGGGATTAATTCATAACCATTGGCCTTTGATGAGCGACGGACAGTTCCTTCACGAAAGCGTAATTCTAGAAAAAGATAGTTGGTTTCTAAGGCTTACCGAAGGCAAAAGTGGCGTTCAGTTTGTGCATCGAACTTTGGCTTATGTGGTGGTTGGATTGATATTGTTGTTGGCTTTCAAAAGTCATCAATTTGATTTAACCAAACAGCAAAAAACAGGAATAAATGCCTTGGTAATTATTGTGTTTCTACAATTCGGATTGGGTGTATTTACTTTGCTTTACAGCGTTCCGCTATGGTTGGGATTGACGCATCAAGTTGTGGCTTTCTTTTTGCTTACCGCAATGACCTATACTTTACATCGACTTTCTAAATAAAATATTAAATTACCCACGGTTGAAACCGTGGGTTATTGAAAAAAAAACATTTCAAATATAAATGTCTAAACTCGCTGCCGAAGATAAATTTCTAGACCTTTCAGATTACGGAAGACCCATTGGAAAACTGTTTGCAAATGTTTTAAAAAATACCCGATTTACCCCAATTCATGTAACGCTTCTTTTTGGCATTTCTGGTTTGATTGCCATTTATTGTATTTTACAAAATCAGTATTTTTTGGCGAGCTTTTTCATCATTTTGAAATCAATAATCGATGCTGCCGATGGCGAATTGGCAAGGATAAAAAACACTCCTTCTTATGTTGGAAGATACCTCGATAGTGTGTTTGATATTGTATTGAACTTTCTGTTTTTTATGACAATTTGTTATGTGTCGAAAACCTCATTTTGGATGGCATTTCTAGCTTTTTTTTGTGTCCAATTGCAAGGCACTTTATACAATTATTACTATGTGATTTTAAGAAATAAATCAGTTGGCGGAGACAAAACCAGTAAAATTTTTGAAGACAAATCACCTCGCGCTTTGCCTGGAGAAAGCCAAAAATCAGTGGATATTATGTTTGGAATTTACACCCTGGTTTATGGCGTTTTTGATAAAATCATTCACGCTTTAGACAGTGATGCCTTCAAGGTAAAAACATTTCCAAACTGGTTTATGACTTTCGTTTCCATTTACGGATTGGGTTTTCAATTGCTCATTATTGCCTTTATGTTGCCCTTGAATTTGCCAGAATACATCATTCCATTTTTCATCATTTACACTTTGTTTATTTTTATCTTGATTGGTATTAGGAGGACCTTTTTAAAGGCTTAAAACTACAATAGATTAAATCTATGTAAAAACACTAAACTACTATATACCAATATTTTTAAACTTGTTTATATCATTTATTAATTCAAATAAAATTACAATTGGTATAAGTTCAAATTAGTTAAAATCCAACCAACACTTTTTTGACATTTACCCTAATTATATAACTATTTTTCGTAATTGTGTAACAGTAAATCTTCTCTTTTTTTTGAATTTTGTGTCAGATTAAATAGTAATTAAAAATTAAAAAATTATGCCGAATTCAAAAGAGATTAATGGAAAATGGGATGAGTTAAAAGGAAAACTCAAACAAAAGTATGCTGAATTAACCGATGATGATTTGATGTTTGAAGAAGGAAAAGAAGATGAAACTTGGGGTAAAATTCAACAGAAAGTTGGAAAGACTGAAAAAGAAATTAGATCATTATTCGATTAATTTCTGTTTTTAAAAACCATTAAACTGTTTCAAAAAATTGGTATTTAAT
>DMHA01000366.1:5514-5855 GCA_003449615.1 Flavobacterium sp. | reverse complement strand
TTTCTTTTTAAAGAATTTTTGAACCCATTTTGAAACAGTTTTTTTTTGATTTTTTTTACCCAATCCAAGCTTTGAAATCGGATACTTTTTCACGACTTACAATTACTTCTTCTTCTTTATAAGAAGGCAAAATGACCTTTAATCTTGAGTTAGAATAGACCACAATTTCTTTGATGGATTTTAATGGAATAATGAATTTTCTACTTATTCTATAAAATTGTTTGGCATCCAATTCTTGTTCCAAAATTTCCAAAGTTGATTCAATTAAATAATTTCTGTTGTCGAAAGTGTGTATATAAGTCCCTTTATTTTCACTAAAAAAACATTCAATTTCATCGGTG
>DMHA01000366.1:5098-5474 GCA_003449615.1 Flavobacterium sp. | reverse complement strand
AAATCACTTTGAGATGTTGCCCAATTTTGACCGTAAACCGAGTTTTGAAATTCTTATCGAAAGGATTTTGGAACATTTTTTTGATTTGTTCAAAATCCAATTGTAGGGAATTAGGTTCTTTTGGCAAACGGGCTTTGAATTTAGAAATTGCCGCTTCCAAATCATCCTCGTCAATGGGTTTCAAAAGATAATCAATGGAATTTAATTTGAATGCTTTGAGCGCATATTCATCATAAGCGGTCGTGAAAATCACAGCGCTTTTTATCTCAGACTGAGCTTTGACAAAGTGTTCAAAAATCTCAAAAGACAATCCATCCGACAATTGAATGTCGAGAAATATCAAATCAGGATGTTCATTCTTAGAAAACCATTCGAT
>DMHA01000366.1:0-4939 GCA_003449615.1 Flavobacterium sp. | reverse complement strand
GAAGTTAGAAGTTAGAGGTTAGAAGAGGGAAGTTTAAAGGTTTAAAGGTTTAAAGGTTTAAAAGTTTAAGTGTTTAAAGATTTAGGTGTTTTGAAGTTAGTAATTTGATCCCGAAGATTCGGGACTGCGTTCCGAAAAAAAAATCTAAAGTCTTAATAGTTAATACTCAAATCTTGATACTCAAATCTTTGCTCACTCCCATTTTTCTCTTTTTTCTTTTTCCATAAACTCCTTGATTTTTCTTTCTTCCCAGTTTTGTCCAAAAAATATATTTCTACCGAAAACTGATAATCCGTGTGCCAATAAGCCAATTCCCCAAAATAATGCTGTTGAGAAGGTTTGCCAACTCCAAAAATCATAATCTTTATTGGAATTTCCAAAGAAATTTCCATACACTATAAATATATTTACCAAAACATAAACCATAGCGTGAACATAAAATCCTTTGATTCTTTTTACTCTCTTATAAGCCAAATTATAGCGTTCGTCTGGATTGAAATTTTCTGATTGGTATTCTTCAAAAATTCTTCTTGATCGTCTCATTTTTTTTGATTTAATAATTATTCCCAAGTCTCTTTGTTTGATTTTTCATTTTCCATAAACTCTTTAATCTTTTTTTCTTCCCAATCTCTACTAAAAAAAGGCATATAATTAAACACTTTTAAACCGTGAAAAACTACTCCAATTCCCCACCACAAAAGCGGCCAATAAAACCATAAATGTTTTGGCGAAGTCACTAAATTGAGAACCAAAAGTCCAATGTTTACCACAATAAAAGCAGTTAAATTGCTATAAAACCCCTTAATTTCTTCCACTCTTTTTCTTGCTTTGAAATAGCGCTCTTCTTCTTGATAATTATTTTCCATAGTTATAAATATTATTTCCAAGTATGTTTATTATCCTCTTTTCTCAAAATCTCTTGAATTTTCCGCTCTTCCCAATTGGAACTGTATCCAAAAACTTTCAAAGCGTGCATTGTTAATCCAAATCCCCAACCCGCTGCCGAGAACCAAAACCATTGAAATTCTGGCATATAAGTCAAATTTATAAAAATTAAAACTGGAATCACACAACAATAGGAAATTAAGTTTCCGTAAAATCCTTTGAGTTCTTCTACTCTTTTTTTGGCTCTGAAATATGCCGTGTTATCGTTATAAGTAGCTGTTTCCATAATCGAAATTTGTTTGGTTAATATTGGTATTTTTACTGTAAATGTTTGTTCGTTTTGTTCAATCAAAACTTTTCGGTTGGTAATTATTCCGTAACGATTGATGATGTTTTGTAGGCCAACGCCTTGTCTTTCCTGCAAGACTTCTTTCTTTTGATAATCATTTTGAATGGCTAAATAATCTCCCTCAATATAAATTCTAATATGCAAAGGTTTTTGTTCAGAAACTACATTGTGTTTTACCGTATTTTCCAACAAAAGTTGTAGCGAAAGTGGCACTACTTTGGCCTCCGTCATTGCGAAGGACGACCTGTCCGCTGTGGCGGAAGCAATCCAATCCTCTTGTGTTGGCAATTCATAAAACAAACTGTTTTCAAAACGCATTTTCAACAAGTTCATATAAGTTTTGGCAAAAGCCAATTCTTCTTCAATCGACACCAATTCTTTGTCTTTTTGTTCCAAAACGTATCGATATATTTTGGACAAAGAAGTCGTAAATCGTTGTGCATTATCTGGATTTTCTTCAATCAAAGAACTCAAAACATTCAAGCTGTTGAATAGAAAATGAGGGTCGATTTGGTTTTTCAAACTTTCAAACTTTGCATTTGCCGTTCCTGCAATAATTTTTTGCTCATTGACTTTATTCTCTTGAAGTGCTTTATAAAAATAAAAAGAATGAATAGCCAAGGAAACAATCAAAAACAAAATTATTGGTATTACAAAATTTGATATTTTTTCATTTTGAATATAATCTTGAAAAGATTGTTTTTCGATGATAACATCTTCAAAAATTCGCAAAAGAAAAACCACAAAAAGAGTAATAAAGAAGGTGCTGACAAATCCTACAATCAGCCTGTTTAATGAAAATCGATTTGTTTTATAAACTGAATCCAAAAAAATAAATACTAAGGCATTGGCATAATACAAACTCAATCCGTAAAGCATTGTATAACAAAAATTTACCCATAGATAATAATTAAATTGAATCTTATATCCATTGATGTATTGAAAAAAAAGCAATACAAAAAATATAATTAATGAAATGATAAATGCCTTGGGAAATTCTTTTAATAATTTAGTCATGTGTAGATAATATTTATTTTTTTTAAATTGAGTAATTTACTTACATGCTCATCTTTTTTTATGTGATCTTCTTGTTAAACTCATTTTATAATTATTTATTCTGGTAAAAAGTGGTTTAAGGTTTAAAAGTAACAAAAAGTGTAATAGCTTTTTCAACTGCCTATTCAGTCTAAAACAAATTGCAAATTAAAAGAATGATTACAATGATAATTTTTGTCATAATTTTTATTTTTTAATTGGTTAATTAATTCTTGAACAAATTTATAAGGGTTATAACGGTTTTAAAAATTAAACTGACTGAATTGTAGCATTTGGAGGATGAGTTGTCAAAACAAACGAAGAAAGTTTAAAAACAGCACCCAATTCAAAGTTGTCATTATATAAAAACCTAAATTTGTTTTTTTTCTAAAATTTAAAATAATGAAAAAATCAATCTTTTTACTTTTATTACTATGTTTTAGTACGGCATTATTTTCTCAGGAAACTGGGTCAACTTATGATGAAAAATTGGCAAAATCGCTTAATGCCGATGAACGTGGAATGAAAAAATATGTCTTTTGCTTGTTAAAAACAGGAAGCAATACAACGGCAACAAAGGAGGAATCCCAAAAACTATTTGAAGGTCATCTGGCTAATATCGGTCGATTGGCAAAAGAAGGAAAGCTCGTTCTTGCTGGTCCATTTATGAAAAACGAAAGGAATTACAGAGGCATTTATATCTTTAATGCAAATAGTATCGAAGAAGCCAAAGAATTTGTAGCCACTGACCCAGCGGTGCAATCCAAACTCCTGGAAGCAGAACTGACACTTTGGTACGGAACCGCAGCCTTGCAGGAAACGCTAGAAATTCACGAGAAGATTGCCAAAACTAAAATTTAAACTTGATGATAAAGTTTAAGAAATTTTTGGTTTAAACTCCCCAAAATTCAACTATGAAAACCGAAAAAGAAAAAATGATTGACGGCGAAGCCTATCTAGCTGGCGATGCTGTTTTGGTAAAAGACAGGCGAAGAGCAAAGAATTTACTTCATAGATTAAATGTTATTGAATATCGAATAACTAAGAAAGCACGAGAAATAATCAAAGAATTAATCCCGAATGCTGGAGTCAATTTCTACATAGAACCGCCATTTTTTTGTGATTATGGTTACAATATTATTTGCGGCGAAAATGTGTATTTCAATGTGAATTGTGTTGTTCTTGATGGAGCAAAAGTCACTATTGGTTCCAATGTATTTATTGCACCCAATGTTCAAATTTATACTGCAAATCATCCTTTAGACACCGAGTCAAGAAAAACAGTCGAAAATGCGTTGCCTATTTCTATTGGAAACGATTGCTGGATTGGAGGAAATACCGTTATTCTTCCGGGAATAACCATCGGAAATGGTTGCGTGATAGGTGCGGGTTCAGTCGTGACGAAAAACATTCCCGATAATTCATTGGCGGTTGGAAATCCTGCGAAAGTGATTAAGAAACTGAATCAATAATTTCAACATCTAAATGATTTGTAAAGAAATAATTATATATTTGAACTTGGAGTAGTGTCTGATATTTTGTCAGACCTATCTACAAAAAATGGATCGATTTGTATGATAAAGTCATACTTAAAAACGAGTTAACTGACAGCTTCCAAAAAAACCAAGAAATAAACTGAAAATATGTTTGAAATAGACTTTACAAAACACAAACCAAATAAAAAGCAGAATAATGCTTATTTGTGTAATATTAGAAAACGATTAATTTCAGTAACACCAGAGGAAGAAGTAAGACAATCTTTAATTAACTTTTTGATAACCGAAAAAGGTTACCCTATTGAAAATATTCAAATTGAAGTTCCAATGTCTTACTTTGAAAAAGGAGCAAAAGGAAGAGCAGATATTCTAATATTTGATAACGATGAAAATGTACTTTGCCTAATTGAATGTAAAGAACCTAGAGAATATTTAACTGACAATGTTTTAGAACAAGTTGAAAGATATGATAAATATGTAAAAGCAGAAACAACTTGTATTGTAATTGGAAGTGAAATTCATTTTTTTGCATTTATGAAAAATGAAAATAAAATAATAAAGTTAAGTGAATTTCCAACTTTCAGAACTTTAATTGAAAATGGTCAAGTTGACTATTTTTTGCCTGAAATTGAAGAATTTGAAAAAATAAACTTTATCGAACCCTTAGACGAAGACATTATTGATGAATTTTACGACGAAGGTATTTTCGGAGAAAACACAGAAAAAATTTATTTGCCATTTTTAATTAATTTGTACAATTTTTATCAAGACAAGGAAAACAAAGTTCTTGGGATAGAGAATGTTGAAGACATTGGAATTAAAGTTACAAAATATGGAAATGCAAGTGGCGGGGGATTTTTTGGAAACTATAGAGCTTTTTTAGATTATAATTCTAATTCTGTTGTTAGTTTTGCTATTTCATCAATGACTAGAGGAAATGATTTCCCTGTACATACTTCGCTAATGTTTGCAGTTGATATGAAAGGTAAATTTCATCTATCATTGGAATTAAGAGTTGATAAGCATATTAAATTTAATCAAAATAAAATATTAATAACACACGATGGAACAATTACTATTGGAAAATTAGGAGCAGGAAAGCGTAAAGATTTAATTAACTTTATTGAAGAAAGAAAACCAGAACTAATTAAAGACGGAAAAATTTATCTTGGAA
>DMHA01000213.1 GCA_003449615.1 Flavobacterium sp. | reverse complement strand
AAATAAAGACCTAACAACTTTTTAAAACCTGTTAGGTCAAAAAAAGCTCATTTACTTTCGCAAATGAGCTTTATATTTTCTCTTTTATTTGTACAATTTCTTGTAATACTCATCAACCATTCTGCCAGATTCAAAATAGGGAGATACCTGACTCATACTTGTTTCTACTAAATCCCACCATTTATTTGGCGTTTCATAATACAACGGAAGTACTTCTTTTTCAAGCATTTCGAGTAGATTTCCCAAATCCATTTCGTCTTGTTGGTGTGTCGTTAGGTTATGATCTACAATGGGTAGCACGAATGAGTTTTGTGTTTTGTTCAAATCTTTAAACTCCCGAACCCAGCCATCATTGGTCGAAAAATTGACTGCTCCATTCATAGCTGCCGTCATTCCTGAAGTTCCAGACGCTTCTCTGGTAACTCGTGGATTGTTCAGCCAAACATCGGCGCCTTCTTTTAACTGACGCGATAATTTCAGTTCGTGTCCCGTAAGAACTGCCATATTTTTGATGTTTTTACTGATATAGGTCAGCTTGTCAAAGTTGTGAATGGCTCCATAATCCATAGGATATGGTTTTCCTGCAAATATGATTTGAACTGGTTTTTCAATATTGGATAATAATTTTATAAAACGCTCGTAATCTCTAGTAATTAAATCGGGACGTTTGTAATCGGCAAATCGTCTTGCCCAAATGATGGTTAAAATATTAGGGTCAAATAATTTTCCTGTTTGGTCTGCAACAACATCAAAAAGTTTTGCTTTTAATCTCGTTTTTCTTTTGATCAAAGCTGATCTGTCCTTATTTTGAAAGGCTTCTTCTAACCAAGGATCAGCCCAATATTTCTTGTTTTGGGCATTGGTAATATGAATAATCGGGCAAATTCCAGGGTAATTTTTCCACATATCTCGAGAAACTTCTCCGTGCAGTTTTGAAACGCCATTGGCAATGTGACTCAATCGAAGTCCAACCAAAGTATGATTGAAAGTATCATCCCAGATTCCGGTAATTTCACGCACTTTATCTAATGGAATTCCATCAAAGAAACTGAGTGATTCCAATAGGTGAATGTTGTGTTTTTCGTTTCCAGCTTCTTCAGGTGTATGAGTGGTAAAAACCATTCTTTCTCGAATGGCTTCTACACTTTTATATTTATTGTACAAATGAAAAACACAAGAAAGCGCATGTGCTTCGTTCAAGTGATACACATCTGGTTCATAATCTAATGCGTCTAATAATTTTGCACCGCCAAGTCCTAAGACCATCGTTTGAGCAATTTTTGCCATCGGGTCAGAATCATACAAACGGAAAGTGGTTGATTTAGCCAAATAATCATTTTCGGGCAAATCAGTCGAAAGAAAAAACATTGGAACAGTACCAAAAGTCTTTGGATTCAAATAATAAGCAGTTACCCAAACATCGGCATTGTTAATTTTAATGGTAAATTTTATATTGGTTTCTTCCAAGAAATGGTATATTTTTTCCTGAAATTGAACTCCCATCGACAGGTCTTCTTTTCTGAATTGGTCGTAATATCCTTTTTTCCATAGAATACCAATTCCAACAACATTTTGTTTTAAATCGTAGGCACTTCTCATGTGAGAACCTGCTAAAAAACCCAATCCTCCTGAATAGATTTTCAAGGATTGGTCTATGGCAAATTCCATAGAAAAATAGACTGCAGATTTCTTGTATTTTGGATTAAAAGTATAGGGATGTTTGTATTTTTCGGGAAGTATTTTGCTCATTTTATTAAATTTTTTTGGATTAATTTTATTTCGCAAACTTAAGATATTTATGTAAAAGAAAGACAATAAAATGGGCGAAATCTAGCTAAAAAAGTGATTATTTTTTGAATATTTTTAACTATTACGTTATAGTATGAAAGTTTTATTTACAAAAATTTTTCTTATTGATTTTCTGTTTCGTGTTTATAGAATTTCATTTTATCAAATGAATTTTATAGTTTTAAAACAGTTTCTTTTCATAAATTATTCGTAAATTTGCGAATAACTAAAAATCTCTATGGCAACTGATACGAAATCATGTTATTTTACTAAAGAACAGGAACAAACGGCGCGATTTGCAAAAGCAATGGGGCATCCTGTCAGGGTTGCAATTTTGCAGTTATTAAACTCTCAAACTTGTTGCTATCACGGTGATATGGCAGAGGAACTTCCCATCGCAAAATCTACTTTGTCCCAACATTTGAACGAACTTAAAGATGCGGGTTTGATACAAGGAGATATTAAGCCGCCAACGGTGAAATATTGCATCAATAGAGAAAATTGGAATTGGGCAAAAATGCTTTTGAATGAGGTATTGAAATAATCATTTAAATGCTTTTAAGTGTTAGTAATAGTTTTTAAAATATAAAAAAATGAAAATAATTAAAGTATTAGGGCCAGGCTGCCCAAAGTGCAAAACAACCTATAATAATGTTTTAGAAGCCTTAAAACAATTAGGAATGGAAGCTAATGTAACCAAAATTGAAGACCTCGAGGAAATGATGAAATACAATGTTTTGACAACACCGGTTTTGATGATTGACGATGTAATGAAAGTAAAAGGAAGAATTGCCCAAATAGAGGAGATTAAAGAATTATTAAAAAATTAAAACATGGAAAGTCAAACATTAGTAAAAGAAATTTGCCCAACTACAACTCAACAATGGATAAAAAATGGAGCGATATTAGTAGATGTTCGTGAAATGGACGAAGTAGACCAATTATCTTATGATGTGCCAAATATTATCAACCTTCCATTGAGTGTTTTTGAAGAATATTTTGCAGAATTACCTAAAGATAAAGAATTGGTAATGGTTTGTAAAAGTGGAGGAAGAAGCTTGAGAGCTGCAGGATTCTTAGTAAATCACGGATATGATAAAGTGGTAAATATGAAGCACGGAATGATTCGTTGGGCACAAAAAGGGTTTCCAACGATCGGAGATAATTCAGTTGTTCTAGGAAACGCACAAGACAGCGGATGTTGCGGATCAACAGCTTCATCAGAAAAACAATCTTGTTGTGATAGTAGTCCCAAATCTGACGGTAGTAAATGTTGTTAATCTAAATTAGATTATTATGTTCGACTGGCTGCAATATTTTGCTGATTGGCTAATTTATTCGGTTTTTGCAATTGAGCAACATTCAAAATTAGGTGATGCACTAAATTTCTTTGTATTTGACACCTTGAAAATTGCGTTGTTGCTTTTTGTGATAACGACATTAATGGGAATTGTAAACTCTTATTTTCCAGTCGAGAAAGTGCGTAATTATTTGAGTCGCAATAAACTTTATGGATTAGAATATTTGTTTGCGTCAACATTTGGAGTTATAACCCCATTTTGTTCCTGTTCGTCAGTTCCCTTATTTATTGGATTTGTTAAAGGCGGAATTCCACTTGGCATAACTTTTACATATCTCATCACGGCCCCATTAGTAAATGAAGTGGCGATTGCCATTTTTGCGGGAGCATTTGGATTTAAAGTGACTGCTATTTATGTATTGTCAGGGATAGTTTTGGGAATTATTGGCGGATTTACTCTAGGAAAATTAAAATTAGAAAAACAACTTTCGCCTTGGGTACAAAACATAATTGCCAATTCGCAAACTGAGGAAGAATTGGAAATAGAAAAACGCTCACTTTCCCAACGATTTCCTTCAATTTTAAAAGAAGCTTATACTATTGTAAAAGGTGTTTCGCCTTATATCATCGTTGGTATTGCAATTGGTGGTTTGATGCACGGATTTTTACCAACAGGATTTTTCGAACAGTACATAAATAAAGGACAATGGTATGCCGTTCCGTTGGCGGTAATTATTGGTATCCCAATGTATAGCAATGCTGCGGGTGTTATTCCTGTTGTTCAGGTTTTGGTTACCAAAGGGGTTCCGCTTGGCACTGCCATTGCTTTTATGATGGGAGTTATTGGTTTATCCTTGCCAGAAGCGATGCTTTTGAAGAAAGTGATGACCTGGAAATTAATCGCTATTTACTTTGGAACGATTGCCTTTTTTATGATTATATCGGGTTACCTATTCAACATTATTTTATAAACATTTAAAAAACCTTACAAATGAAAAGAATTACATTATTATTCGTTTTTTCAACACTTACACTGCTATTTGTTTCTAATTTTGGAAATGCTCAAGAAAAAAAAATAGCAGCTACAACTGTTCAAGTTATTCAATTCCATTCGGAACACCGTTGTATGACCTGCAACAAAATTGAGGAAATCACTAAAGTTGCACTAAAAAAATATCCAACAGTTCCTTTTTCGTTAATCAATGCCGATGACAAAAAAAACGAAAAACAATGTACTCAATTTCAAGCTTACGGAAGTTCCTTGTTTTTGTATAACACCAAAACCAAAAAAATTAAGAATTTGACCGAAATGGCTTTTATGAATGCGGGCAATCAAGACAAATTCATAAGCGAATTCAATAAAAATATGGACTCTTTCCTAAAATCGTAGTATGGAATGGATTAACGAATTAGCCCAAAATCAGGAAATGCCGCTTTTGGCTGCCTTTGCTTTGGGATTATTGACCGCCATTGCGCCTTGTCCTTTGGCTACCAATATCACAGCAACGGCTTTTATTGCCAAAACCATAGACAGTAAAAAGAAAGTTTTGCTGAGTGGATTTCTCTATACTTTCGGCAGAATGTTTTCTTATACTGCAATTGGTGCTAGTATATATTTTGGTGCCAGTAAATTCCAAATAGCCAAGATTTTTCAAGGAAATGGCGAGAGATTTATTGGACCAATTATGATAATTATTGGTTTGATAATGCTGGATATTATCAAACTCAATTTTATAAAAAGCAGTAATTTAACAGATACACTTTCTGATAAATTTAAAACCAAAGGTTTGCTGGGTTCTTTTCTTTTAGGCGCATTATTTGCCTTGGCATTTTGCCCTTATAGCGGAGCATTATTTTTTGCAATGCTAATTCCAATGACACTTTCAGCCGATGGTGGATTGTTTTTAACCATTTTATTTTCAATTGGAACTGGCTTGCCCGTTATCTTTTTTGCTTTTGTAATCGCTTTCAGTATGGAAAAATTAGGAACTTATTTTAAAATCATAACCAAAATAGAGAAAATAATGCGAATCCTGGCTGGATTGACTTTTATCATAACAGGATTGTATTACATCAATATTTTTCTAAAAATTATTGATTTGTAAACCGTATGTCATTTTAAAACAAACCCGACAGGTTTTTGAAACTTGTCGGATTTATGATATTTAAGCACTGCAATCTGCAATCT
>DMHA01000289.1 GCA_003449615.1 Flavobacterium sp. | reverse complement strand
CCCCGCTACCGCACGAATCCTTTCGTGTGGTAGTTTTTTATAAAAATCAAGATTTATCACCTAATGGGATTGCTATAGCACCAGCAAAACCTCATAACCAGCGGCACAGGACAACAAGAGCAAATCATAGGGTTTAACGCTCTCGCAGGCAACTACATCCTAAACTTGTACTTTAACGACCAAGTTCTACGAACTATTTTAATAAAACAATAGCGTCATGAAGAAAATTTTTATATATTCGTACTCACGTTCTTATGCTTGTTGTGTGGGGAAATGGGGTATGCTGGGGATGTTTATGAAGGAGAAAAGCAAGATTCAAACGATGTTTGTGATAAAAATTCTGCCGCATACGATTTTTGTAAATGTTACCCTGATGCAGTAACATGTAATACAATAGACCTCCCCGAGATTGTTATTGACAAATGTGATCCAGAAAATGTTAATTATGACTTTTGTAAATGTAATCCAGGATGGTGTGACTCTGGGGATTGTACAGATTCTTCTAGCTTGGCTTTTCCCTGCGGAGAACAAGAAGATACAGATTGCAACGATGATTTGGGTGGAACCGCTTATCAGACTTCTTGCGGTTGTATTGGTGGCGATACAGGAATAGATGAATGTCCTGATGAAGAAATACCTACTGAACCAGTAAACACTGAACGAATCTGGTATCTGGATTATGATAGTGACGGTTATCATGGTTCAACCTATGAAGCTGCGGATAAACCTGGCGATAAATGGAAAACAACAACCAGCGGTATAGATTGTGATGATGCAAGATCACAATATACCACCGTATGTTGTACAAAAACCTGTGAAAGTGGGTATAAATTAAATATTGATAATTGTGAGTGTATAGAATTGGATCCTTGTTTTGATTCCATAAATGATTTAGACACTTCTAATGCTTTTGATACTAATACTATCATTCATAAACTTGAGGGTTTTTTAAGTGATTTCGGCATAGAAACAGATGTAATAGATTTTTTAAAAGAAAGTAATTTATTTGATCCAAGCAAACTGTCTGAAAACATTCAATCATATATTAAAGCTTCGGATTATCTTAGTAATACAGGAGATGCACTAGGAATTGCCTCTGACATAGGAGCATATTTAAACGAACCTCAGACTGAAAACTTATTAAAAGTATCATTTGATATAGCTTCTTTAAGTTTACCTCCAGGAACATCTTTAGCTATTAGCTTTCTTGATCTTTTTGAAAATAGAGATGGAAAAACAATTATAGAACAAATGCTTAAAAAAGCATCAGATGAGATAGAAAAACTACTAAATTGTAATCTTGGCAAAGGTATACATGGTTTAATATTTTAATACAAAAAATGATCTTTTTAAAATTTATTATCTCCACAATATATAAGAGAGCCTATATAAGAGCTCAAAAACAGTCTGTTTACCCAGAAAATAGTGTTAAATTTAGATTTGGTCTAAGATTAAGTTTTTATATAAGTCTATTTATGTTTATAATTTATCGTATATCTACAAATGTAATCGGCTTAAATATGGAAATTAGTTTAAATTGTGTCTTAATTATTGCACTTTTATTTATAGTTATATTTGGAATAATATTATCATTAAAATTAGACTTTGAATTGATCAAAAATATTGAATTAACCGCAAAGCAAAAAAACCACAGTAGAATTATCTTACTAATATTAATTTTACTGCTTATAATTCTTTACCCTTAAAAAAAAACTTATGAAACATATACAAAATATATTAATTGTTTTAGTCTCATTTTCAATACAATTAATGAATTCTCAAACAACAAGTAATTATATAACAACAAATATTCAGCCACATTTGCAAGATAAATTTTGGAGCTCTAGTGCAAATGATTCAAATAAAGTTGTTTTACATTTTACACAGAATCAAATTCATTTATATTCATTTGGGAAAAAATTCGCTAGTGATCAATATTACATAACTAATAATAGCTGCGAGGACAATCTACATTCATTTGAAATTGAAAAAATCGGAACTTCATCAACAGGTAATTATATAAAAAACAAACTTTCATGTTATGAAATAGAGTTTTATGCTGATTTATTAAAATTCAGAATGAAAAGAACTTATGAAAATGACACCAAATGGCAAACCTTTTATTTGTTGAACAATCCTTTTACAAACACGCTCCAAAGCGGTGCTTACACCAAAAACAATTGTACCACAGGAGGTCTAGGCTCAACAGTAACCTATACCGTAGTGGCAGGGAAATATATATCTACCGTTTCTCAAGCCGATGCCGATGCTCAAGCACAAGCTGAAATTATAGCAAACGGTCAGAACTATGCAAATGCCAATGGCACTTGTCCCTAGATGGTCCTGCTGCCCCCCGCTACCGCACGAATCCTTTCGTGTGGTTCTTCAAAAGTAAGTATTTTATACTTTTAATGTAGGTAATTTTAAAAAATCTGGTCAGTATTTATTTACTAATCAGATTTTTTTTATATAGGTCTAATGTACTATATTTACCCCGAAATTTCGGGACTAACAGGTTTTTCTTGTGAAAAAGCCATAAAACAAATTACTTTCCTAAAAAATAAAAAATTATAAAACAGAATTTTTATATTTGTTGAATATATAAAACAGTAGAATTATGAATACACTAGAATTAAAACAAGAATTACATGAATTTATAAATGAAGGAGACGAAAAATTTGTTAAAATGTTCTATGAAATGGCTAAAGCTTACAGTATTCAACTAGAAAAAGACCAGATGATTGCTGAATCAGAGGACGATATCAAAGCAGGAAAAATTCATAGCCAAATTGAGGTACAAAAAATTATTGAAAGTTGGAAAGAGTAATAAAACCTGTCTATTGGACTTCTCGAGCTATAAAGGATTTGGAAAAAGTGACAAAATTCAACGCAATGCTTCATGGTTTTAAAAAAGCGATAGTCATTGCAACAGAATTAAGACAAAGTACTGAAATTTTAGAAAACAACAATTTTAAAGAAATAGGTTCTATTGATGAAGATTTTGCCCATTTGAAGCATGAATATAGAAAACTATTTCACTATCATTGTAAAATAACGTATAGGGAAGGCAAAACAAAAATTTATATAAACAGAGTTTTTGATACAAGACAAAATCCGAATAAAAACAAATAGAGAAAGCCCCCCGCTGGTCCTAGCAGAAATATCCACAAAGGCTAGGCGGGCTTCAAGCCCGTGCCCACAAGGCGAATCAGCCCAAAAACTACAACCCTAAAAAAGTTGTAGTTTTTTTTGTAAAAACAAGAAACAAACCCTGTTAGTCATCAAAACGCTAACAGGGTTTTTTGCGTAAAATCAAGGCCACAATATCAAAGAGCGATTTTTCTTGTTATATTTACAACAACATATACCACACGAAAGGAATCGGCAGCAAGGAATAAACTAGAATTTATTCTAAAAGAACAGGAAATTTAATCTATTTTATTGGATTTTGAATTGAAATCACACAACGCTAAGGAGTGTTTTTGCATTGGTTAATTTGTATATTTGGAGCAAGAAAATTTATAATAATAATTTCTTATGAAATTAAAATGGACCTTTACCGCAGAAGAAAACTTAATAAATATTACCGATTATATTTTTGGTAGATTCACTAAAATAGAAGTAAAAAAATTTTTGCTGGAAGTTGATAGAGTAATCGGTATTGTTTTGGAATATCCCGAAATTGGAAGTTTTTATAATGAAACGATTTACAGGCATATTTTAATAAGCAAACAAACGTATTTATTTTATAAAGTAGAAAATAACACCGTTTATTTAGTTACATTTTTTAATAATTCCCAGGACCCTCAAAAATTATTAAGCATACTTTATTCTTAAGCGTTCCATAACTTCGTTATGGTCGCTTAGTCTTCCATTTTTTATATCATCTTCTGCTTTCATAAATTCAAGCTTTAGGATTTCATCGGGGTTAGTTAATATTATAATTTTCTCAACTTCATCCACAGTAAAATCATTATCTCTTAATTTTCTATAAAATGTAGCTTGCTTAAGCTCAAGTTTTTTAATAAAAAACTCTGTTTTATAATCACTTTCTTTGATTAATGACGGAATTTTTTTGACTATGTTTTTATAACTTATTACTTCTTTTATCATTTTGTTGTAATTTAATTAAAAATTTTTGATAATTATTTTAAATTTGTCCTGCAAATATAATACATTTTTATTTATATCATAATAATAAATTATTGTCTAAAAAATATCAACATCCCTTATTTTAATATACTTAACAATAATCTTACACTAATTTTTATTATCATTTTTTTAAAATATAGTTATCAAATCTATTCTCAAAACCAGCTCCTCGAAGTG
>DMHA01000030.1 GCA_003449615.1 Flavobacterium sp. | reverse complement strand
AAAGTTGAGAGGTGATACTGAACAATTTCTACTAGCACAAAATAAAGATAAAAGCTTTGTAACAGCTAACTTAGAAAATCACATACTCCAGAACAATCTTTATGGTGTTGATCTAAATGCAGAATCAGTCAATATTACAAAACTGAGTTTATGGCTTAAAACTGCAAATAAAGGCAAGAAGCTAACCTCCTTAGATGAAAATATAAAATGTGGTGATTCTTTAATTGATGATCCATCGGTTGCTGGCAAAAAAGCTTTTAATTGGAATAGGGAGTTTAAAAGAGTTGTTGAATCGGGAGGTTTTGACATTGTTATTGGAAATCCCCCTTATATATTTGCAAGAGAAAAAATAACAGAAGCGGAAAAGAACTTTTATATTCAATCTTATGAGTCGGCTGAATACCAAATAAATACTTTTGTTTTATTTATTGAAAAAGCCCTTGAACTCACTAAAGAGAGTGGCTTGATAGGACAAATTGTTCCAAATTCACTTTTAAAAATATCTTCTATTTCTGGGTTAAGAAAATATTTACTTGATAATGGTTGTATTAATAATATAGTTCAATTACATGGAAAGTCTTTTAAAAAGGCGGGAGTGGAGACAGTTATTATTTGTTTTGAGAAGACTAAAACGGAAAGAAATTTAGTTAAAGTTTTAAATGTTTTTAAACCAGATGATATTACAAATCAAGAGTACATATTTATAGATTCTAGCTCTTGGAAAGATGATCCTAAGTGTAAATTTCAAATATCAACAAATTCTTCTGATGATTTATTACTCGAAAAAATAAAACTAAAAACTGTACCACTGACAAAGTTATTTGATGTTAAAGCTGGTCTACAAGCTTATGAAACTGGTAAAGGAAAGCCAAAACAAACGCCAGAAGATGTGAAAAATAGACCTTATGATTTTAAATATCAATTTGATGATAGTACTTTTCAATATTTAGATGGATTTGATGTCGAAAGATGGAATATTGTTTGGTCTGGAAGTTGGCTCAAGTACGGTGATAATTTAGCGGCATCCAGAAATTTTGATATTTTTGAGAGGCCCAGAATTTTGATTAGAGAAATAACAAGGCAATTCCCTAAAAATCTTATTTGTACCTTTGTAAAAAAAACTTATTTAAATAATCGCAGCATATTAAATGTTTTGAGTAGATCTAATGATGAAAATCAATTGAAACAGCTTGTAGCAATTTTGAATAGTACCTTAATTTCTTGGTATTTTCAGAAAGTTACACCTAAGGCAGAAAGAGAATTATATCCTAAAATCATTTTAGAAGATTTGAGAGAATTTCCAATTATTGATTTAGTGAATAGAGATATTATAGAAAGAGCTGATTTAATGCTTGAGAAGAATAAAGAATTGAAAAAGGCAAAACAAAAGTTCTTAAAACTCATTCAAAGCGAATTTAAGATACAAAAGTTTTCTCAGAAATTAGAAAAGTGGAATGAACTTGATTGGATTGATTTTGAAAAAGAGCTTCAGAAGGCAAAAGTAAAACTAACACTCGCCCAAAAGAAAGAATGGATAGAATTTTTTGAAAATGAAAAGAAAATAGCAAATGAAGTTCAAGAAATAATTAATCAAACCGACAATGACATTGATTTAATGGTTTATGAATTATACGGACTGACACCGGAAGAAAGGGAAATTGTCAAAGGGAAAATTTGAGGAAAACAAATGAATATTCAAAAACAATTTAGCGAAATTAGTTTACTGATTGAAAAAGCTAAGAAAAAAACTATATTGCAAGTAAATGCCTCATTAATTGAGCTTTACTGGCAAATTGGTAAGTATGTACATGAAAAAGTTATTGCTAATGAATGGGGTAAATCTGTAGTAGTAGAATTATCTAAACACATTCAAAAAACAGAACCAAATATTCAAGGATTTTCGGAGAGAAATATTTGGCGGATGAAACAGTTTTATGAAACCTATTCAAATACCGATTTTTTAAAACTGCCAGCACTGCCGACAGTTTTAAAAACTACTGATTTTGAGGATGATATAATTCTCTCAGCCTTGCTAGTAGAATTAAATTGGTCGTCTCATTTAGAAATTATTTCAGGTTGTAAAACTGCTGACGAAAAGCTTTTTTATCTTCTAAAAACTAAATCAGAAAGATGGTCGTACCGTGAATTAAAACGCCAAATTGAAAGTAGTTCGTTTGAAAGAACTATGATTAGTTCAAACACGGCTAAAGGCATTAATACGACTAATCAAAGTAGCAAGTCCTTTTTTAAAGACACATACATTTTAGAATTTTTAAACCTGCCAGCACAACACAGCGAAGACCAACTTCAAAAAGCAATAGTATCTAATATCAAGGATTTTATATTAGAGTTTGGGAGAGATTTTGCCTTTATGGGGCAAGAATACAGGGTACAAGTAGGTAATCAAGACTTTTTTATTGATTTGCTTTTTTATCACCGTACTTTACAATGCCTCTTAGCGATTGAACTTAAAACTGTGAAATTTTCTCCTGAACATTTGTCTCAAATCAACTTTTATTTAGAAGCTTTAGACCGTGATGTAAAAAACGAAAAAGAAAACCCAAGTATTGGTATTTTGTTATGCAAAGGCAAAGATGATGTTGTAGTAGAGTATGCTATGAGCCGCTCCTTGAATCCTGCAATGGTAGCAGATTACCAATTGGCATTGCCCAATAAAAAGCTTTTGCACGACAAATGGCAGGAGATTTTGGAAATGAATGAGACAGGAACGATGAGAAATCAACTGGAGGCTAACTAATTATGGTTATTGAAATGGATAAAATATTAACACCAGCTATTGCAACTTTAATTACTTCTTTGGTCGGAGGAGCTATAAGTGCATTAGTAAGTTACTGGTCAGTGAAAAAGACCTTTGAAAGTAATACAAAAAGAGAAATTGCCAAATTCAATGTTTTAATTAATGGGTTACAGGAAGAAATTGATAGCTTACAGCAAGAAGTTGATAGCTTGGAAGAAAAAAGTTCTAAAGTTCAATCATTAGAAAATGAAGTCAAAAAATCACAAGAGTTATTTGAAGGATTAAAAAATTATCTTGAACAATATCTTGAAAACTCTAATAGAACTGGGAATAACTAAAAAGCTATCCTAGTAATTTTTGAGAATAAATAATGTTGAAAGTAGAAGAAGAGTTGATTGGTGAATTAGACGGTAAAGTAATTAACTTGAGTCGTATTGTAAAATCAGTAGGAAAAGAACTTGATAAAATTCCCGACATTGAAGCCAAGGTGAAGAAACTTAATACTTCAATGAAAGATTTGCAAGACATAGTACTTAAAATAACTCAAAAAAGTAAATAAAATTA
>DMHA01000307.1:1769-2588 GCA_003449615.1 Flavobacterium sp. | reverse complement strand
AAACAGTTAACCAATTAAACTTTAATATTTCAACCACTTATACATTTCTTTCCATGTTGGTTTTTTGCCATACATTAATATTCCTACTCGATAAATTTTGGAGGCAAACCAAACCACAAAAAAGAAGGTTCCAAAAAGTATCGTAATTGAAATTGCGAGTTGCCACCAAGGGACTCCAAACGGAATTCGCATTAGCATCACAATGGGCGACGTAAGCGGAATCATCGAAAATACTGTGGCGACTGTTCCGTGAGGATCGTTGATTACGGTAAAAAATCCGATATAAACGGCAAGAACCAAGGGCATAATGATGGGCAAAAGAAACTGTTGTGAATCGGTTTCGTTATCGACCGCAGCTCCTATTGCCGCATAAAATGAACTATACAAAAAGTAACCTCCAATGAAATAAATCACAAAACTAATGAGAATAGTAGCGATGGGTAATTGCCATAATTCTTGGACATACATTTGTGCCGTTCCCGTCATTTGCTGGTGTGCGGTTTGCATCGCTTCTGAAGGTAATTTTGGGGCTGGACAAGTTTCTAATCCTAAAAAGTAGGAAGCCACCAACATCATTGACAATCCAATTATTGCCCAAATGAAGAATTGTAATAATCCTGCTAATGAGGTTCCGATGATTTTTCCCATCATCAATTGAAACGGTTTTACCGAGGAAATGATGATTTCGACAATGCGATTGGTTTTCTCTTCGATGACACTTCGCATTACCATATTGCCGTAAATAATAATGAACATCATAATGAGGTAACCAAAGGCTCCTCCGATAGCAATTTTGATTTCGTTGAGCCCTTTGACACT
>DMHA01000307.1:1094-1654 GCA_003449615.1 Flavobacterium sp. | reverse complement strand
GTGTCTAAATTTGCTTTTTGGTAGTTTTCTTTGGTGAGTTTTTGAGCAATGATGTCTTGGATTTTTTCTATAAAAGATAAGCTTGGACTTTCGTTAGAAATATACTGTATCTTAGTTTGTAATTCCTTGTCATTTGTGACTTTTGGGATGTAAAGCAATCCTTCGTAGCTCTCTTTTGTGATACTGTCTTTCAGAGATTTAACTTCAATAGCGGTTAAATCCAAATATTTATATTCGCCATCTTTATTATTCAATGACAGAAATTCATTGGCAAACAAACCCGTTTCGTCGTGAATGGCAATCCGCTTGGTGTCGGCTTTCATCGTGCTCAAATAACCCACAAAAAAGGCTATTCCCACAAAAAGCAACGGACTTAAAAATGTCATTACAATGAATGATTTATTGCGGACTTTGGCAATAAATTCTCTTTTTATTATTAGTGAAATGATGCTCATTTGAAATTTTAGATTTTAGATTTTAGATTGCTTCTCCCGTTAACTTTCGTTCGGATTTGATTTTAGATTTAGATATTTCCAATCTAAATTCTAAAATCTAAAATC
>DMHA01000307.1:0-1044 GCA_003449615.1 Flavobacterium sp. | reverse complement strand
AATTCTAAAATCTAAAATCTAAACTTATTGACTTACTGCTTGAATGAAAATATCGGTTACGCTTGGAATTTTTTCCACAAAATGAGTTACTTGACCTCTTTGCGTCAGCAGGTTCAATAGTTCATTTGGTTGGGCATTTCCAAGTTGCACTTCGAGTTTGAGTTCGTTGTTGAGAGATTTAAAATTGGTTTGTGATACCTTAAACTTCTGGGTTAAATCATTCATCAATCCATCAACATTATCGGATAAAATGCCCACTTCAAAACTGTTGGTTCGGAATTTTCTTTTTACCTCATCTAATCTTCCTTCGATGAGTTTATTCGATTTGTGAATAAGTGCAATATGGTCACACAATTCTTCGACACTTTCCATACGATGGGTAGAGAAAATTATGGTAGAACCTTGTTTTTGCAACTCCAAAATTTCTTGCTTAATTACATTGGCGTTTACTGGATCAAAACCAGAGAAAGGTTCGTCGAAAATCAGTAATTTGGGTTTGTGCAAAACGCAGACTACAAACTGTACTTTCTGTGCCATCCCTTTAGAAAGTTCCTGAATTTTCTTGTTCCACCAGCCTTGAATCCCTAATCTTTCAAACCAATATTCCAATTGGGCTTTGGCTTGGGCTTTGGAAAGTCCTTTCATTTGTGCCAAATACAAACATTGCTCACCCACTTTCATCGATTTATACAAACCGCGTTCTTCGGGCAAATAACCAATATATTGAATGTGTTTTGGACTTAGTTTTTCACCATCGAGGATAATCTCTCCACTATCAGGCATTGTAATTTGATTGATAATTCGGATCAATGATGTTTTTCCAGCGCCATTTGGCCCTAAAAGCCCATAAATACTCCCTTTTGGAACGGTTAGCGAAACTTCATTTAGGGCAACGAAATCGCCATATTTCTTGACAACATTTTTTACTTCAAGTATAGAACTCATAAAGATTTTTTGGTTTATTTCATCTGTTCGGCTCTTTCGGCCTCGGGTTGGTAAAAATAGAGAAATAGGGATTAATAAGGTGTTAAATAAAACAAAAAA
>DMHA01000065.1 GCA_003449615.1 Flavobacterium sp. | reverse complement strand
GGCAGGCAAAGAGGACAAGCCGTACAAGCTGACCCAGCCAAAGAGAAAAAAGGTGGTGGAAAGAAGGGGCCAAGTGCTGAATCTTTGGCGAAAAAAGCCGATAAAGCGATGGATTCCGCTAAAGATTTAGAAATAGCAAAAGAAAAGCTTAAATTAGCACTAGAAGAGGCTGAAGCTAATAATAAATTAAGAGATATTAAAACAAATATTGGAACTATTGAAAGTGATTTAGTTAAAACAAAACAAGACTTAAAAACTAAAGATACTCAACTAGACAGCTCAAATAATCAAATTGATTTAGGCAATCAAATTCTTGATTTAGAAAAACAAAAAGTTGAATCTAAATTTAAAAATAAACAAATCACCGAAGAACAAAAGATAGCTCAAATAGCTCAACTTGACAAACAAAAAACTGAAAATGACTACGCAAAAGATTTAAATGAAATAAAATCAAAAGGTTTAACTATTGATGGCAAAAAAGCCGAGAATCAAGCGGATATTCTAAAGAAAGAACAATTAATTAAGCAAAATGCCATTGAAGAAGCCAAAGCAAAAAAAGAAGTTGATTCTGCTAAGTTTGCGGTTGATAAACAAAAGGAAGCGGTAGGCAAGGCTAAAACCGAAGAGGATAAGGTTAAACTTCAAATTGAATTACAAAAATTAGAAGTCGTTTATACAAATGTTCAGCAAAAATTAGCTGATTTGCTTAATAAAAATGCTGGAGAGGTGAGCAAAGCCACCCAAGAAATAGCTAATAATCAAGCGGAAATTGCAAACTTAGAAAGTAGTTTAACTAGTCAAAAAAGTTTAGCTAGTTCGACTAGAGATAATAAAATTTCTGAAATAGATATGTCTTCTCAGAGTGAGCTAGACGATAAAGCTCAAGAAAGAGCCAAAACCATGCAAGAGGCTTTAAAAACTGGGGGCAAAGAAATTTACGACGAGATAAAAGGAGCTTTTGATGATGGAAAAATAACGCTTGAAGAAGCTTTTAAAATTGGAGAAACTGTTTTTGCAAAATTAGGAGATATTTTTAAAGCTGGTTCTGGTGGAGAAGGCGGAGGCGGACTTGGTAGTTTATTTGGAATGTTTAAAGGTTTTGGTGGTGACAAAAAATCTGGTGGCGGTGGTTCAGATGGTGGTTATTTTGACGGATCAAAATGGTTTGACAAAGTCGGAGGTAGTGAAATCTTAAATCCGAATGCTGGCGGTGGTGCTGGTGGTGGATTTATGAGTATGATTGGTGGAGCTAGTCCAGTTGGGGCTATTTTTTCGGGATTGTCAACGGCTGTATCGATTGGAACTACTGTTTTCGGGCTATTTAAAGGTTTAAAAGAAAAACAGAAAGCAAAAAAAGACGCAAAAATCAAAGAAGATTATGAAAAAATGGTTCAAGAATTTGAAATATCATTTAGAGCCATTGAAAAAGCAATTGCTTTAAGACTAGAAGGAGTAAATGACCAATTAAAAGACTTTTCAAAAAAAGCAAGTCGAGTTATCAGTGAAGGAAATTATTCAATTGGAAAATTAGATTTAAATACTTCATTGCTCTCCATCCAAAAAGCCATCGCAATTAATGAAACTTCAATTATTGATTATGGTAAAAATAGTGCGGATCAGATTAGAGTCATTAATGCGCAAATTAATGGTGGATTAGCCTCAGATCGAGAACAAAAAATAGCGGCTTTACTTGCTTTTCGCCAGAAGCTCTCAGTTTTGGCTGGAGACGCAAGTGATGCAACTCAAGAGTCAATGTTTGAAAAAATAAGAGATATTGATAATAATAAACTTCCGCAGATTTACGAAGATTATCGTTTGCAAATGAAAGCTTTTACTGAACAGCGAGAAGATTTACTTCAAAACTCATTCGACCAAATCCGTGATTTAAACGATCAAATTGGTAAATATGCTGAGCAAATTGGTTCGTCTGTTTTAGGTTTTAATTTAGATGTCGATTTTAGTAGTTATAACAAAGCCGTGCGTGGAATTGGGCAAGCAGTGGCGGATGTTATTAAAAGAGGTTCTGATTTGCTTGAAGGTGGATTTGACCAAAGTAAAGTTAAAACTCTAATTGAAAATAATTTAAAAGATATTCAAGAAACTGAATTAGGCAATCTTGATACAGCCGTGAATACAGCCGTTGAGAATCGTAAAACTTGGCTTTCAGACCGCATAAAACAATTATCAGATGCAATCGCTGGAATTACTGAGAAATTTGGCTTTAAAAAAGCTGATACAGCGGACAAAGAGATTGAGAGAGCTTATAAAGATTTTCAAAAAGAAAGAATGTTACAAGAAGCTGATTTAATGAAGCAACAGCAGGAAGCAATTAAAAATCAAGCAAGTGGTCAAGCTATTTTCAATGACACAGTCGCTCAACAAATGGGAATTGTTCAGCAAAAAGCAATAGCTGGAAGCACACAAGAATATTATAAAGTGGTCGCTTCTTCTATCACTCCCTCGGCTGATGGACTTAAACAAGCAAGCAGTATTTTATCTCAAGCAATGAGTGCGGCTTTAGATGCTTCTTTGCAAAATATAGTTAAAGGCATAAGATAATACTAAAGTTGGTTACAAAGCTAGTATGCGTTACTGGTTACATTTTAACTAGAAACTCGTACATTAACCTAGTAAAGCCCAATGCAGGGTTAATTTTT
>DMHA01000051.1:2238-3198 GCA_003449615.1 Flavobacterium sp. | reverse complement strand
CCCCATTTCGATTTGTTCACTATTCATATTGGGATTTTCAGCAATCATTGATCTTTTTAAAATAGCAATTATTTCATCTGCAAATTCAGGAAATATAAGATTAAAAATCACATTAAATGTAGCATAAACAATTGCTGCAATTAAAGCTATTGAAACTCCTATTTTAAGTGATTCGGATAAAGATATAAAACCATTGTTTATTTTAATCTTATAATTGTTGCAACCTAAATAAATGAAAAGTATTGGTAAAACTAAATAATTTGCAACATCAACGATATTTTTCGCACTTGATTTTATAAGCGACTCAATACCAATTATATACATTATTACAAACTCTAAAACCATTATAACGCCAAATAAAACACCAAATACAATTCCAGATTTTGCTGGAGATACACTTTTTTCCATAAGAAGAAGATTTTTTAAATTAATAATCCACAAATATAACAATTCCCAATTTATTCAGGTATAAAATTCGTTTTTTACGAATATAAAAAAAATGAAACTAAACATTTGATTATTTAAAAATTAGTGTAAATTTGCACACTCAAAATAAATAATAGGATTTAAACAAAAAGAGTTGTTGCATTTACACCTTTCTTGAAAGTCGAGAAAGCTTCAAAATTAAAACGCTCAAAAAAATAGAAAAACAAGATGAAAAAAGGAATTCACCCAGAAAATTACAGATTAGTTGCCTTCAAAGATATGTCTAATGAAGATGTTTTTATCACTAAATCTACTGCCGATACTAGAGAAACAATCACTGTTGACGGTGTTGAATATCCAGTTGTGAAAATGGAGATCTCTAGAACTTCTCATCCTTTTTACACAGGTAAATCTAAACTTATTGATACCGCGGGTCGTATCGATAAATTCAAAACCAAATACGCCAAACACGGTAAATAATATTTATCTGTTTAATTAATAAAAAAAACCGTCTTACAAAAAGACGGTTTTTTT
>DMHA01000051.1:0-2067 GCA_003449615.1 Flavobacterium sp. | reverse complement strand
TCAAATTGGTTCTAATATTTTTTTCTTCGACGGCAATCATTTTAAAAACCCCTGCCATCGCTTGATTGGTTACATAATCAGTCAAATCGGGATTGACTTTTTGCACCATTGGAATCATATTGTATTTATTGATGATATTCGCCCAAACTTTGTCGGCACCTACTTTGGCAAAAGAGGTTTTTATTACAGGGTTGAATTTTCCGTACAAAGCGGTCGAAGTGCTGTTTTGCAAATAGGTGGTTGCTGCATTTTCATTCCCCATCAAAATATTTTTGGCATCATAGAAAGACATATTCACCACAGCATTGACAAATATTGGAGTTGCTTCTTTTACAGCATCTTCGGCAGCACGATTGATTACTTTCAATCCTTCATCGGCGAGCGAACCAAGTCCAATTTTTCTTAAACCCGAATCTACCTTTTTCAATTCATCAGGCAGTAAAATTTTTACGGCTGCATTTTTATAAAAACCGTCTGTAGCAGTCAATTTTGTTACTTGTTTTGAAATTCCATTGTTCAAGGCTTCTTTCAGTCCACCCGAAATATCAATTCCAAGTCCTTGCGTTTGAGGAAATTGGTTCATAACCTGTTGCATTTCTGCACAACTAGAAAGGGAAAACACCAACACTAACATAATTACTTTTTTCATTCTATTTTTTTATAAGTTAGACTAATATTAGGAATCGAGTCAAAAATACTACTTTCAATAATAATAACATAATTTTATGATTTAAAGCTAGATTTTATCCAATTTTAAATAGCCAATGTGTAGAGAATCCTCTTTAAAAAAGGTGTCAATTTTTGAAATTTTCAAGGAATAATTCTCTTTATACTGTTGGGATAAAATATCAGCTACATTATAAATATCATCTACATCAATACCGTATTTGTCATCAATGTGCGAAGTAGCTCCTTTGAAACCGCAATGTTTATAGAAAGTAGTTGTTTTGGCATTTTTAGAAGCATCACTTAAATTTTTGGCAATGGTAAGCATTTTATAATGGTATTCTTCGAATTCATTTTCCTTGTAACCGCCAAGATTGATAAAAAATAAATGGTCTTGAGCGGATTCTAAGGATGCTTTTTTAGCAACAACTTCAATCGAAAAATTATCCACTATGGTTACTTCTCTCCAAGCATCAATGTGAATTTTCCCTTTGGCTTCAGGCCAAAAAGCTTTCATTTGTGGAATCAATTCTTGCAGCGATTTGCCAATTCCAAAAAAAATATCGTGTTGTTCTGTAAATCTGCCTTCAGGCGTGCAGCCCAACATAATCATATATAATTTCATTTTGTCTTCCATAACACAAATATAATTCAATTTATTTTCATTAAATTTACCAAATATAAATTTTTGGTTTGATTTTTGGAATAACCCATTTGAACCAATAAAAAAATAGAAATCATGAAAAAAATAATTACAATTTTAGCAGTAGTCGGAATGTTTAGTTTGCAAGGATGTACTGGGCCAGAGGGACCTCCAGGTAGAGATGGATTTGATGGATTAATGCCGAAAGCTTTTGATATTAAAAATCAAGATCTTTTTAGAGTTGATGATAATTTTTATTCAGTTTCAAATACTTTTAAAGATGAAGTAGTTGGAAGTGATTTATATGGAACTGACACTATTTTGATATATAGGTTAAGTGATAATTCAAATCCAAATCTACCAGTATGGCAACTTATTCCCAGAACAATTTATTTTTCTAATGATGATGAATTAGATTATGATTTTAATTTTACCTCCAAAGGTTATACGATAATTGCAAATGGTAATTATAATTTATTAAACAGACCAGAGTATATTAAGAAGCAAACTTTTAGAGTAGTAATTGTTCCCAACGATCTCTTAAGTTCTTTTAATAAAAATAATTATAATGAAGTTATGAAAGTATTAAACATGAAAGAAAATCAGATTCAAAAGATTAATTTCTAAATCAATTTGACTTAAATAAAAAAAAGGAAATCTCTCGATTTCCTTTTTTTTTTGTGAAGACCTAACAGGTGGGGTGTCAATTTTAAAGGGTCTAAATTTTAAAACTTCGTTCTTTTTTTGTCCCGTTAGGC
>DMHA01000079.1 GCA_003449615.1 Flavobacterium sp. | reverse complement strand
AAAGTATCTGTCGGGTTTTCAACCACATAACTGTACCAATAACCTTTGGTAGAAGCCATATATTTCACTTTTGGATTGCTTTTTATTAAGGAATCGATCTGATCTTCTTCAGTAGCAATAAGTTTTTTGTTTCGTTCAGCCGATTTTTTCATAAAAGTCCCCGAAGCTTGCGAAACGGGTCTCCGAGCTTCCTGACTTTGTTTGCAACCTGTAACCAAAAGGCTTACCAATAAGGTCAAAATAAATATTTTAGAGTAGTTCATATCTGTATTTATATTTTTAGTTTGCTAACCAAATTTTCAAATTTCTTAACGGTTTCCTCCATCGAAGTTTCCGATTTTCCTCCTGCTGCATTGCAATGCCCACCTCCTTTGAAATATTCTCTGGCAAAGAGATTCACATCAAAATCGCCTTGCGAACGGAACGAGATTTTAATGATTTTTTCTTCGACATTTTCTATAAAAATTGCCGCAAAAACAATGCCTTTGATGCTCAAACCATAATTTACAATGCCTTCGGTATCGCCTTTCACGTGTTCAAAACCATCTAATTCTTTCTGCGAAAGTGTGGTATAAGCGGTTTTGTGTTCTGCCAAAACCTTCATATTTTGAAGTGCTCTTCCCAGCAATTGCAACTTTCCGAAGGAACTGTTGTCAAAAAGTAGTGCAGGGATTTCACTATTCTCAACTCCTAAATCAATCAAATCGGCAATGATTCTGTGCGTTGTTCCTGTTGTTTTTGGAAAACGAAACGAACCCGAATCGGTTAGAATTCCAGTATAAATACAAGTGCCAATGGTTTTGTCAATCTCGGATTTTTTACCAAGAAAGGATATAAAATGATACAACATTTCGCAGGTAGAACCAAAAGCGGTATCAGAGTAAGTAACTGTGGCATAAGCATCTGGCGAAAGATGATGATCGATCATCACAAAAGGAACTGTGAGTTTTTCGAGAACCTTTTCCATCTCGCCTACACGATGCAAGGCATTGAAATCTAAAGTGAAAATCAATTCAGCTTCTTCCAGTATTTTGGTGGTATTTTTTTTGTCTTTTTCAAATATTTTAACGGTTTCAGAACCCGGCAACCAAGCTAAAAAATCGGGAAATTCGTTGGGCGAAACTACAATAGGATGATGATTGTTTTTAAGTAAAAAATGATACAATCCCAAGGTAGAACCCATAGCATCGCCATCGGGATTTCGATGCGGAATGATGGCAATCTTTTTTGGTGTTGCCAATAACAATTGTATCGCTTGTATGTCTTCTTGTTTCATTTGAGTAAATTACAATTTTCTTGGTCACAAATGTAATCGCTTTATTTTATTTGTGTTTGCTTACGCAAACTTTTGCTTTATTGCGATTTCATAGCCTGCGAAATTACATTTTTTTAAAGTAATGATGTGAACATTTTTATTTTTAACAAACTTTTACGAAACTAGAAATCCTCCAGATTTTTTCTTTTAATTCGCTGATACAAATGGTGTTTTGCTCCTTTTACAATTTGCGAATGATAGATTCCTATCGAACCCGAAGAAAAATAAGCAACAACACAGGCGATTCCAATAAATACAACACTTTCAACTCCAAAAAGTTCCATTCCCATAACAGTACAAGCAATAGGAGTGTGGGTCGCTCCCGAAAATACGGCTACAAATCCTATTCCTGCTAAAAGTGCAACCGGCAAAGGAATGTAAATTGACAAAAAGCTTCCCAGTGTGGCTCCAATGAAGAAAAGCGGGGTTACTTCCCCACCTTTGAAACCAGCACCCAGCGTGAAACCTGTAAACAATATTTTGAGCAGAAAATCATACCATTGGTTTGTGGTAGAAAATGATTCCACAATGGTTGGAATTCCCAATCCAATGTATTTTGTTGTGCCTATGAAATAGATGGCGACTGCCAAAATAAGTCCACCAATAAACGGTCTCAAAGGAGGATATTTAATATTTTTTGAAAATAAGTTTCCCCAAAAATGGGTGGTTCTGGAAAACAACATTGCTGTTAGACCAAATCCAATACCTGCAACAATAATCCATAAAAAATTAATTATGGTAAGTTGTGGCACAATTGGAATTTGATAATGAGTGTGTTTTACTTGCCAAAATTCGACTGTAAAATAAGCAATATAAGCGGTGATGAATGATAAAATTATACTTTTGAAACTAATTTTGCTAAAATACAAAACTTCCAAAGCAAACAAAGCACCTGCCAAAGGCGTTCCAAAAACTGAAGCAAAACCAGCACTAATTCCTATAATAATTAGTGTTTTCCTATCGGAATTGTTGAGTCTAAAAAGTTCTTTAAATTGGTCGGCCATTGCGCCGCTCATTTGAACAGCCGTTCCTTCTCGACCAGCCGAACCACCAAAAAGATGGGTAATTAAAGTGCCAATAAGCACTAAGGGAGCCATTTTTAACGGAATGGTTTTTTGCGGATTTTCATATTCTTCCAGCAATAAATTATTGCCCTTAACTACTTCATTTCCATAAAAATAATACAATAATCCAATGCAAAGTCCGCCCATTGGCAACAGCCAAATTATCCAATTATGATGTTCTCTAAATTGGGTAACCCATTCTAATGATACCAAAAAAAAAGCCGAAGCACAACCCGAAAGAACGCCAATCGAAACGCAAATGAAAAGCCATTTGACTAGGAGAAAGTTGTTTTTTTTGGGGTTCATTTCGGGATAATAATTTAATTATTTAGTAGCAATCGCCGTAAATTCTATTTCCACTAAATATTCAGGAGCTACTAATTTGCTCACTTCATAAAAACCTGTCGTTGGTTTGATGTCTTTGAAAAAACTGGCGTGTGCTCGTGCAACATCTTCAAAAGTAGTAATATCGGTAGTGAAAATTCGGGTGCGAATCACATCTTTCATCCCTACATTCAGGTCTTGCAATACTTTTTCTATTCTTTCCAGAATGTTGAGGGTTTGTGCATAAGCGTCGTTGGCTTTCACTTTTTCGCCATCAACAATGGCAACAGTACCCGATACTTCGATGATATTTCCAATGCGAACCGCACGACAATAGCCCATTTTATCCTCCCAAGGCGAGCCCGTCAAAATGTTTTCTCTTTTCATATAAATTGATTTTAAATGTTTTGTGCTTATTTTGAATGAGTTAATATTGGATTCCAAAGTTTTAATTTTGCGTTGCAATGTATAAAAATATGCGTTGAAATCATATACACTTTAGCAATTTGGCATAAATTTTGAAAAGCTGATTTCAAACAATTGGCAAGTCGAAAAGCAAATCTTTCAAAATTATTTTATGTTATTTTTGTGATTTTTACACCTTGATTTCCATTATTTTTGGACTTTTAAAATATTGATTTATCAGTATTCAACATTATGAAACAGATTCTTTTTTTAATTTTTATAATTGGTTTTGCTTCAAAAAGCTTTGGTCAGTTTGACTCTAATATCAAATTCAAACCCATTCCACCCAAAAAAAACACAGTAAAACCCAAGGAAGAAACTTTGCCTCCGTCATCAGATTTCCAAAAACTGAATTTCCCAAAAATCGTTGCTCCTAATGTTTTTAGAGAAACCAACATTTTTGGAACCAAGCCCAAACCCAATAATTCATTTGAAATTGGCACTCCTGAGAATCAAATTTCAATGGAGTTGAAAAACAAGTTTAAACACAAAATGGGCGATGTTTATCAAGATAAAATGACTAAAGATTTGGATAAAACTATGATTCGTGAAGAACTAAAAGAGGATAAAAGTCTTTTAGATAGAGTGGATAGATACCTTGGCGAATACAGAACAAAGTCTGATTTTTTTGTGTTAAAATACAGAGATTATATAGTTATAGACGGAGATTTAATCAATGTATATCATAATGGCAA
>DMHA01000070.1:1186-4806 GCA_003449615.1 Flavobacterium sp. | reverse complement strand
AAAAACGAAATCCTGATAGGAACCAGCGGAAAAGGATTGCTGACTTTTGATGTGAATAGTTTGAGTTTTCAAAAAAAATCTTATGGAATAGACAAGACAATCAATATTGTGCGATGCCTTAAAAGAGATCGAAATGGCCTGATTTGGATTGGGACAGATGGTGTGGGGCTTTTTAAAATAAAAAATATAAATAGTACTCGTCCGCGAGTCGATAATTATACTAATGATTCTCAAACAGATTTGTCCATTTCCAGTAATGCTATTTATGCCCTGATGGAAGATGAAAATTCCAATATTTGGTTGGGAACCGCTTGGAATGGAGTTGATGTTTTGAGTCTAAATAAAGATTATGTTTTTATACCCAGCACCAGCAAAGGAGAATCTCCCATTTCGGTCTTATCGGTCTATAAAAACAAGGAGGCGCTTTTTATGGGATTAGACGGAAAGGGATTGACTGTTTTTTCTGAAAAAACAAATTCTACAAAACGCTATAACAGCACAAACAAAAATTCAATTGGCGACGATTACATTCAATATATTTATGAAGCTCAGGATGGCACGCTTTGGATTGGAACTTTTGTCAATGGGCTGGTTAATTTCAATTACAAAACAGGCAGTTTCACACCATTCAAACAGAATTTAGGCGATTCAAAATCTTTGAGTTTCAATGATGTTCGGTATATTGTTGAGGATGAGAAAAACAATTTTTGGATAGCCACTTGGGGCGGAGGTCTTAATTATTTGGATGTAAAGACAAAAGAATTTAAAAGTTTCAAGGAAAAAACAGGATCTAAAAACACCATAAGCAGCGACAATGTGCTTTCGCTTCAAAAAGATGGTTCTTTAATTTGGATGGCTACTTTTGGCGGTGGCGTGAATCTTTTGAATACCAAAACCAACCAATTTAAAGTTTTTAAAAGTGTAGAAGGCAATCCAAATTCTATTAGTAGCGATTATCTTTACAGTATTTTGAAAGATTCCAAAGGCAATATTTGGATGGGAACGGCTGGCGAAGGAATCAATTTGTTGGATACCAAAACGCAGAAAATCAATCGGTTTGATGCTTTCAAGAATGTTCGTTATCAAACCGTGATGGCAATTGTAGAAGATAACAACGGATTGATTTGGTTCAGTACAAAACAAGGCATTTTCAACTACAATTATGCCACAAAAACGTTTAAAAATTTCTCCAATCTGAACGAAGATTATCATATCAATTCAGGCTTCAAGGACGAAAAGGGGATACTTTATTTTGGCTGTTCTAAAGGGGTTGTCAAATTCAATCCTGAAATCATCAAAGTCAAAAATGTCACTCCAAAAGTAAAATTTTCCAGCTTTAAACTCTATAACAATGAAGTTCCTATTGGCGAAGAAGAGATATTGAAAAAAGACATTTCTCTTTCTGAAAACATTACCCTAAAACACGATCAAGACGTTATTACTTTTGAGTTTGCCGCCATGCTTTTTCCGTCATCAGCCAGTTGCGAATACCAGATTAAGATGGATAATTTTGATAAAAATTGGCGAATAATAGGAAAAGAAGGTTCGGCTACTTACACGAATCTTTCTCCTGGTGATTACGTTTTTAAGGTCAGGAGCAGGGAATTGGGGAGTGAGTGGGCTAGAGAATATAGCTCGTTGAATATAACAATACTAAAACCTTTTTGGTTAACATGGTGGGCTTTTTTGATATATACCATTTTGGGAATTTTATTGTTTTATGTTTTAATGAAATACATCATCTCGTGGGAAAAAATGAAGGCTGATCTCCGATTTGAGAAATTTTCACACGAAAAAGACGTGGAACTTTATAATTTGAAACAAGATTTCTTTACCAATATTTCACACGAAATAAGAACGCCCGTAACCCTAATTTTGAGTTCCATAAATAAATTGTTGAAAAACAACGAACTTCCTGAAAATCAGCAACCAAATCCTTTTGGCACCATCAAAAAAAATGGCGAATATCTACTGAATTTAGTTAACGAACTTCTGGATTTTAAAAAGTTAGAGCAGCAAAAAATCAAATTAAAGGTATCGGAAGGAGATTTTGTCATATTTAGCCAAGAAATTTATCTTTCTTTCAAAGAATTTGCTTATCAAAAGGACATCAAGTTTGAATTTGAAAGTTCCAACCCAAATATTGAATTGTGGTTCGACAAAAACCAAATGGAAAAAGTACTATATAATTTGTTTTCCAATGCCTTGAAATTTACAAAAGCAGGCGGATCGATAAAACTCTCCATTACTGAAACCGACACCCAAGTACAATTAGAATTGGTCGATGAAGGAATTGGAATTTCAAAAAAACACCTTTCCAAAATATTCAATCGGTTTTATCAAGCCAATGATGCCGATAGTGCTAGTGGAGCCGGTTTTGGATTGGGATTGACCATTTCGAGCGAAATTATAAAACTGCATCAAGGAGAAATTTCGGTTAAAAGTAAAAAAGGAGAAGGTAGCACATTTATGATTAAATTGAAAAAAGGAAATTCATTTTTCGATGAAACTGAAATTGGCGGAAGCGAAATCAATGATGAACTCATTGAAAATTATTTTTATGCAAAACAGGAAAATTCAGTGGCAATAGAAAAAATTCTGTCTAATAAAGAACAAACTTTGCTTGTGGTTGAAGACAACAAGGATATTTGTAATTATATCGTTGAACTTCTTTCGGACGAGTTTACTGTTTTACAGGCATTTAACGGCAAAGAAGGATTGGAAATAGCTTTAGAAAAATCGCCCGATCTCGTTATAAGTGATGTTATGATGCCTGTAATGGACGGAATAGAATTGACCCATAATTTGAAATCCAATGTCAATACAAGTCATATTCCTGTCATACTTTTAACGGCTCGAGCTTCTTTTAATCATAAAATGGAAGGGTTTGAAACAGGTGCCGATGATTATATCACAAAGCCTTTCAACGAGTCGCTCCTTCGTGTCAGAATTAAAAACATTCTGAAAAATAGAAGTTTATTGCACCAAAAATTTCATTCTGAAGACACTAACGATTTGGGTGAATTGGTTAAAAACAAAAAAGACCAAGAATTTCTGGAGAACTTAGGACAATTTATCGAAAAGAACATTGAACAGGATAATTTAAGTGTAATTCTCGTAGCCCAAGAATTAGGAATGAGTCACTCGGTGCTTTACAAAAAACTAAAAACTTTAACGGGATTATCGCTTGTGGAATACATTCGGGATTATAGGTTGAAAAAAGCCAAAAAACTACTCAAAACCAAACAATTTACCTTAAATGAAGTTTGCTACCAAGTAGGTTATTCCGACCGAAAATATTTCAGCAAGCTATTCAAAGAGCGTTTTGGCAATCCGCCCACTTTTTATATGAAGGAAGAATAAAGCCATTAATTTTTACAAAAAATGAAACCAAGATTCTAAGTTCCATAAATAGGTATCTAATAAATTTCAATTAGTTTTGGAATTGATTTACATAAAAATCAATACACTTTGATACTTCTAGATTTCTTGATGATTTTTGGAGAACGGCTACCGTGAAAAGCCCTCAAAACCTCAATTCTGTTGGGAGTAATTCTGTAAATGATGAGGTATGAACCAAAAATGATATTGCGGTATTTTTTAGATTTGGTTTCCAGATG
>DMHA01000070.1:0-1148 GCA_003449615.1 Flavobacterium sp. | reverse complement strand
CGACATTCGGGATGGAGGTAATAATTTGCAGATAAATTTTCTATTAAAGAATAAATTTCTTCAATAAAACAGTCGGCTAATTTTAATCCAAAAGTAGCCCAACCGTATTCGTGGATTGAAGGAAGGTCGATAAAATCAAATGGTTTTGAAGTTACTACTTTACGGCTTTCTTTCTCCATTCCTCAAAATGCTTTTTAGATTCTTCTAATGTATAAAACTCTCCATCCTCTGCTTCTTTTATCAAAGACGCAAATTTCTTTTGAGACATTGGTTTGCCTGGAGTGGCAAGATTGTTCGAGTTTTCGTTTTTTGTCTTCATAATTTTAAACTTATTTTCAAATGTATAAAAATAGTTTCAATAAATATTTTTTTGGGAATATATATTGTAGTTGAAGGAATTAAGGATGTTTAGTTTTTTTGCTTGTGTTTATGGGCACGGAATGCAATTCCGCGCTAGCTTTAACAAGACAATCTATCTAAATCCGAGCGGTCGGGTAAAGAATTTCGCGCTAGCGTTCACAAGAAATTATCTAAATTCGAGAGGTCGGGGCTTTCTTATTATTCATATTTTGGAAAAATTATAACTGACGTCTTTAATGTCATTTTCCAATATTCTTATTTTTTTAATATAAATTTGTCCATTATTTTCAATTATATTATTAAACTTCCTATTGTTAGATTTAACGTAAACATAATATGTACCCTTTTTAACAATAAAATTATAACCTCCCAAATTATCTATAGATTTAACAGGGAAATCATTATTTAATTTCAAAATTTCATTATATAAATTTTTAGTTAAGTTATCAAACTTTTCATTTGTTTCTATATCATTTTCTTTTAAAAAGATTAAAATTTCATTTTTACTATTTTCACAATTCTCGAGGTTTTTTTTTGCTTTTAAATTCTCATCTACAAATTTCTTTTTCCCATTTGTTCGCTTAACTTCCTCTAAATATATCTCAATTAATTGATTATATTTAGGTAATGAACCTCTGCAATTTTCAGCAAGTGTAAATTTATTAAATAATTCAACATTAAAATCTTTTACTTTAAGACTGTCAACTAAATAAACTTTTGCTCCTAAATCAGGTTTATTTCCCTGATATTCGTTAAAGTAATAGGTAATAACACCTCCAATTGAGGTT
>DMHA01000069.1 GCA_003449615.1 Flavobacterium sp. | reverse complement strand
AGATTTCAGAACCAAATGGTTTTGAAATTAAATTTCAGAAAAAATCAATTCATTCATAAAGTTATAAAAAAGTTCAAATGTTTTCGCATTCAGCTCAGTCCAACTGCTAACTGCAATCTGCTAACAACAATCTGCTAACAACAATCTGCAATCTGTAATCTGCAATCTGTAATCTGCAATCTGTAATCTGCAAACTGCCATCTGCAAACTGCCATCTGCAACCTAGATTTACCATTTTGCCAAAGACTCGTTGAAAACATCTTGTGTGATTCTTTCGAAAATTATTTTTATGGCACTGTCTAAAGTAGGTCCACTAAGTTGTTGTGCTGCTGGATAATCATAGAAGAATTCGAAGGTTTTGTCAAAATCATCAGCTTCTTTGTTTTTATTTGTAAACTGTACTTTTACTCTAATGTTTAACCGGTTTTGCGCCGCTTGAATATCGGCTGTGGCCATCATCGGCGTGATTCTATAATCTATAATTTCGCCTTGATAAGTTAAATCTCCTCCATTTTTCACCAAATTCAAATTGGTTTGATTTTGGATAAGATCCTGTAATGTCAAGGTAAAAGTTCGGTCAATTCCTGGCTGAACCAACTCGGATGTGTTTTGAAAAAAATTCACCTGAAAAGTTTTGGCATCAATTTTACCAGTTCCAGTAAAGTTATAGACGTTACAGCTGTTTATGGTAAATAGTATAATTAGAAATAAAAAAGGCAATATTTTTTTCATAAGATGCTTGTTGTAAATTCCAAGTTTTAAAATTCCAAATTCCAAATACTGAATGAGATTTTTTCAAATATACTATTTTCTAATTTGAAATTTATGTTTTGGAATTTCTATTTTTTTGTATTTTGGATTTTTGAATTTCTACTTTTGTTGGAATTTGGAATTTAATTTTTGGAATTTCTATTTTTTTTGAATTTATTTAAAGATCAAATTGCTTTATTTTTCTATATAATGTTCTTTCGGAAATGCCCAATTCATCGGCGGCGGCTTTTCGTTTTCCTTTGTTTTTTTCTAATGATTTTTTAATCATTTCAATTTCTCTTTGTTCCAATTTTAGAATTTCTTCTTCTTCGACCGTTTCTGCAAATTGAAAATCATCTTCGTTTTGTACAAAATTAATGTTTTCATTTTGATTTGAAAATTCAGAAGAAAAAACCGCATTAGTTGGTTCTTCTTCAAACGAAATTTCGCTTTCCAATTCTTTCGAGCCGTATATTTTTTGAATTAAATTGGTGTTGATGTCTTGCACTTTTGCCGAACCGTTTTTTATTAATTCCAAAGTCAATTTTTTCAAATCGTGCAAATCACCTTTCATATCAAAAAGCACTTTGTAAAGAATATCTCTTTCGGTCGAAAAATCATTCTCGGCTTTTTTGTCCTTAATTACCGAAGGCAAAGTACTCGCTTCCGAAGGCAAATATGATTGCAAAGTGGCTGCCGAAATATCGCGATTGGTTTCTAAAACCGAAATCTGCTCGGCTACATTTCGCAATTGGCGAATGTTTCCACTCCAGCGAAATTTTTGTAATAATTGAACCGCATTGTCCTCTAATTTGATGGGTGGCATTTTGTATTTATGGGCAAAATCGGCAGCAAATTTCCTAAATAGTAAATGAATATCGTCTTTTCGGTCTCGCAAAGGCGGTAAAGTAATGTCCACGGTACTCAAACGATAGTACAAATCTTCTCGGAATTTCCCTTTTTCGATGGCATCAAATAAATTGACATTGGTGGCAGCCACAATTCGCACATCGGTTTTTTGCACTTGGGATGAACCTACTTTTAGGAACTCACCATTTTCTAGAATTCTAAGCAAACGGACTTGGGTTGTTAGAGGCAATTCGCCTACTTCGTCTAAGAAAATTGTTCCGCCACTGGCGACTTCAAAATAGCCTTCACGGGTTGAAGTTGCTCCTGTAAAAGAGCCTTTTTCGTGACCAAAAAGTTCACTGTCAATGGTTCCTTCTGGAATTGCACCGCAGTTTACGGCGATGTATTTTCCGTGTTTTCTGTGCGAAAGCGAGTGAATAATTTTTGGAATACTTTCTTTTCCAACGCCACTTTCACCCACCACCAACACCGAAATATCGGTCGGTGCCACCTGAATGGCTTTTTCTATCGCACGATTGAGTTTCGGGTCATTCCCGATAATCTCGAAACGTTGTTTTATTGTTTGAACTGTTTCCATAGTTTTTGCGAAGCACTAAGTAATCTAGTATTTTTTTTTAACCACAAATTACACAAATTTTCACAAATTAATTAAGTGCTAATTAATCTTTTGTGGGTTAATGATTTGTTTTGAAAATTCACAATAATTCCAATTGGAGTATCAGCTAGTTTCATATAATTTAATGCTCGGGAAAGGTGTTCATTAGTAACTTCTTTCACTGACTTTACTTCTAAAATTATATCATCATAAACTACAAAATCCGCATAAAAATCATGTGGCAGAATATATCCTTTATATTCAACATCATACCTTTTTTCTCTTTCATAAGGAATGTTGTGATTTTTAAATTCAATTTCTAAAGCATCCTTGTATACTATCTCTAGTAATCCGGGGCCTAAAATTCGGTGAACTTCCATACACAATCCAACTATTGTGTAATTCTCATCTTTCTTGTAATAATATTCTACATCGTTATTCATAATTTTTGATTAATCAATTTGTGAAAATTTGTGTAATTTGTGGTAAAATTAATTCATTTCAGAAAAGCCGATAGCTTCCCCAATCAAGGTTCCGCTGGTGCAATTCGTTATTTTTACGTTTACAAAATCACCAATTTTATAATCTTCTTTCGGAAAAACCACCACAATACTTTGAGAATTTCTTCCTGACCAATCTTTATCTGATTTTTTTGAAGCTTTTTCAACCAAAACTTCCACCGTTTGTCCTACAAATTCCTGAGTTCTTATGGCACTATGACTTCTTTGCAAATCAACAATTTCTTGTAATCTTCTCAATTTTGTGGTTTCTAGAACGTCATCTTCCATTTTTCGTTCTGCCAATGTTCCTGGGCGTTCGGAGTAAGCATACATATAACCAAAACTATATTTTACATATTCCATCAAACTCAAAGTATCTTGATGATCTTCTTCGGATTCTGTGGGAAAACCAGCAATCATATCTTGGGTAATCGAGCAATTTGGAATAATTTTTTCTATTTTTTCTATCAGATTGATATATTCCTCTCGCGTGTGCAAACGATTCATTGCTGCAAGGATTCTGTCGCTTCCCGATTGAACAGGTAAGTGAATGTGTTTGCAAATATTCGGATGTTTTGCAATGACGTGCAAAACGCTTTCGTGCATATCCTGCGGATTGGAAGTCGAAAACCGAATACGCATTTTAGGAAAACCAAGAGCCACCATTTCGAGTAGTTGATCGAAATCAACCGCAGTTGCTTTTTGCATTTCGGAAGCATTTGTAAAATCTTTTTTCAGTCCGCCACCATACCAAAGATAGCTATCTACGTTTTGTCCCAAAAGGGTAATTTCTTTAAAACCTTTGTCCCACAAATCCTGAATTTCTTGCATAATACTTTGCGGCTCACGACTGCGTTCCCGACCTCGGGTAAAAGGCACCACGCAAAAAGTACACATATTATCGCAACCCCGAGTGATGGAAACAAAAGCTGAAACACCATTCGAATTCAATCGAACTGGAGAAATATCACCATAAGTTTCGTCTTTGGATAAAATCACGTTTATTGCATCTCGACCTTCCTCGACTTCCGCCAATAAATTGGGTAAATCTTTGTAAGCATCTGGGCCAACTACTAGGTCAACGATTTTTTCTTCTTCAAGAAATTGGCTTTTCAAACGTTCTGCCATACAGCCTAATACCCCAACTTTCATCTTCGGATTGGTGCGTTTTACGGCATTGTATTTCTCCAAACGTTTGCGAATAGTTTGTTCTGCTTTGTCTCGAATGGAGCAGGTATTTACCAAAACCAAATCGGCTTCTTCAAGGATTTGTGTGGTGTTGTATCCGTTTGAGGATAGGATGGAAGCCACGATTTCGCTATCCGAAAAATTCATCGCACAGCCGTAACTTTCTATAAAGAGTTTCTTTGTATTCTCGGGTTTGTAATCTAAAACGAGGCTTTCGCCTTGTTTGTTTTCGTCAATAATCTTTTCCATAGTCACTTTCAAAAGTGTGTTACAATAAGAATGCAAAGTTACAATTATTTGAATGAATATGACAAGATGTCAGACTAAGAATTAACAGTAATTTATCAAGAAGTTAAAGATTATTCTATTTCCATTCTAGTACTATTTTTACTTCTAAAAAATAAAAGTCCTTTTACTTCTTTGTAAGAAAAAATCAATATCTTTGGTTGCTAATAAAGTCTGATTGCTGTCAGACCTATCCACCCAAAAGTGAAGTGATAGGTCTGATTTTGTCAGACCTATAAACGAGTTGTGTGAGATTATAAAGAACCAACGTGCTAAAAACACGAAAGAGAATGAAAGTGTATGTAAACGGATATGGTTTAAGACCATTTAGAATTGAAGAAACACCAGAAAACCCAACCCAATTTAAAGGTAGTTTTAAACTTCCAAAGGGTATTGAAAGAACAGATGGAGAAAAATGGGTAGAATTAAATTACCGGTTTACAAAAGACCAAATTAAGGGTTAACTCTTACAATCTGTTTTATAGTCGTATTTGGATTTTTATCTGCATATTCTTTACTAACTATTCTACCAGTGATAGCACTTTTGTAAATAGTTTTCAGTTTTATTTTTGGTTGTTCTTTAGCCAT
>DMHA01000309.1 GCA_003449615.1 Flavobacterium sp. | reverse complement strand
TTTGAGATGGACTGAATAGTTACTAAATTTTTATGCTAAATAATTGATTGTAAATTAGTTGTGATTAATTTAAAATAATCAAAGTATGATAATTATCATTGAAAATTTGTTAGAATAAATAGAAATTTACAGAAGGATACAAATAATAAGCATACCAAAAAGAATAGTTTATTGTTTAATAATTTTCTAAAAAGTAATATACAACAAAATGGAAAAAGAAAATAACAATTCATCCAGAAGGAATTTTCTAAGGCTCGGTGCTCTAGGAGGAATTGCGTTGGCAGGAACCGCTATAGCAAGCGCCGTTACTGACGAAAGTCCAAAAACAACTGGAAAAAAAGTAAAAGTACTTACTGCCGACGGAAAATTGATAGAAATTGATAGTTCTCAGGTAGATCATCATGCTTCTAAAGATGATTTCTCTAAAGCAGAACTTCGTCAAGGAGTGGAGGGAAAGAAATTCATTCGAGTAATCGATTTAGGCAAATGTGCCAATGAGAGAAAATGTATCACAGGATGTCAAAAAGCACATAATGTTTTGGCACCAGTAGAATATATTAAGGTAAAAAAAATGCAAAATTCACCACTGGAATCTCCTTATTGGTTCCCCACGATGTGTTACCATTGTGATAATCCCCCTTGTACAAAAGTGTGTCCAGTTGACGCAACATTCAAACGTTCGGACGGAATTGTAGCTATGGATTATGAACGTTGTATTGGCTGTAAATTCTGTATGGCTGCTTGTCCGTATTCTGCCCGTACATTCAATTTTGGAAGACCAGAACAAGTAAAATTTAGCGAAGAACATAAAAATGATACTTCTGATCCAAATCACTGTACAACGCCTTACGCTCAAGAAGGAACCGTTGCCAAATGTGATTTCTGCACCGATCGTTCAGCTCAAGGATTATTACCCGCTTGTGTTATTGAATGTCCAAACGGTGCCATTTATCACGGTGATGAATTAGAAGACGTAGTGACAAATGGTGAAGAAACTTTTCGATTAAAAAAATTGTTGCTAGACAGGGCTGGATACCGCCAATTTGAAGAATTGGGAACAAAACCACGAGTATATTATCTACCTCCTGTGAAGCGTGGTTTCCCGTTTGAAGATGCGGCCGAAGCCCAAAATACAAAGGAGTAATCTATTTTAATAATTAAATTATGTCAGAAAATATAAATAAACCAGAATCCACCAAACACGAAACCTTTACTCAAGCAGAGTATATGGTAATGAAAGATGACCTGCTTCGCCCGATAGAAAAAATTGGAAAAGTTGGTAAAATATGGATTGCATTTCTTGTAGCCGTATTCCTGGCTGGAGTTGTTGCCTATATTATTCAAGAAACCAAAAGCAAATATGTAACTACTAGTCTAAGAGATTATACTATGTGGGGAATATATATATCTAACTTTTTATTTATGGTGGCCATAGGTCTAGTCGGTGTCTTAATGTCGGCTATACTTAAACTCACCAATTTTGAATGGTACAGACCACTTTCCAGAATAGCCGAAGTTATTGCCATTGGTGCCATAATGTTTGGTGGAATAAGTATTGTTGTAGCAATGGGAAGACCTGATAGATTATTAAATTTATTCATTTATGGTCGTATTCAGTCGCCTATTATTTGGGACGTTATCGGAATCACAACGGATTTGACGGCTTGCATTATTTTGCTTTTTATTCCATTAATTCCTTCATTGGTAACCTGTAAAAATCATTTGAAAAATTTACCTAAATGGCAATTAAAAATGTACAATATACTTTCTTTTGGATGGCAAGGCAGTCCAGAACAATGGATTATTTTAAAAAAAACCATGAAAGTATTAACTGCTTTGGTAATCCCTTTAGGAGTGGTGATTTGCACCATTACCGCTTGGTTGTTTGCAACAACTCTTAGAGCAGAATGGGATAGTACAAATTTTGGTGCCTATTTTGTTTCCAATGCTTTTTTATTGAGTGTCGCCGTAATGACTTTAGCCACTTTTATTTTTAGAAAAGCCTATAATTTCGAAAAATATTTAACCGAAATGCACTTCGATAAATTAGGGCAAGCTATGGTATTAATGGCTTTAATTCACGGATATTTCAATGTAAACGAATATTTGATTCCAGCTTATAAAATGTCTGGATTGCACGAAAATACTCTTCTAAACTTATTTGTAGGCAAAGAAGCTGCTTTTTACTGGTCTGTAGTGATTTTTGGTATAATTGTCCCCATTTTATTACCACTATTTCCTAAAATGAGAAAACCACTTCCTTTGACAATTATTTCAGTCGTTGTATTAATTGCAGGTTGGTTTAGACTTTATTTGATAGTTATTCCAGGATTACTTCATCCTTATCTTCCAATACAAGACGTTCCTGAATCGTGGACACATTATTTTCCGAGTGTGGTCGAAATGACTGTGGTTGCTGCAACATTTGCTGGTTTACTATTGGTCGTAACTTTGTTTTCAAGATATTTCCCTATCATTTCTGTATGGGAAGTAGCTGAAGGTGAATTAGAAGGTAAAGAGGAAATATTTAATTATAAATAATTTACAGATGAAAAAACACAATATTTTTTTAGTCACTTGTGCAATAATTTTGTTTTCCATAGCAAATTCATTCGCCCAAGATAAAGAAGCAAAAATTACCCTAACTTTTGAAAAAATAGACTCACTCAACGTTTGTAAAGCTTTGGTAATATCGGAAGGGAGACCTGTTGTTGAGGTACCAGTAAATCTATCAGTAAAACGATTGTTTTCCAGGTTACCCATAGGCGATGCAATTGCAACAGATTCAACTGGGGTAGCCACTTTTGAATTCCCCAATGATATTCCGTCTAAAAACGGAAAATTAACTATATTTGCTAGTATAGTCGAAGATGAGAACTATATGGACACAGAAACAAGCAGCGAAGTGAATTGGGGTACGGTTGTTGTAACTGATAATTCAAATGTAGATGAACGTTCTTTTTCTGCAGGAAGGGATAGAGCTCCGATATATTTTATAGCCATTTCGCTAATAATTTTAG
>DMHA01000372.1 GCA_003449615.1 Flavobacterium sp. | reverse complement strand
AATATAGAGAGGTGTGCCAAATTGTTCAACTAAAGTGGTAACGTCACAACCGCCAATTTCTAAGTGATCTTGCGGATTGACTTTCGCCGTCAAAGGAAATAATTGTTGATTAGGCGATCGCGTTTCTAAGGCATCCGTTGATGCAGATAGGTATTGAAGTCCAGAATTTTGCACAGGAAATACTATATTAACACTTCTATAGATCAGATTTTAGCGTAAAGTTGCACAGATACCGGGTGTTGGGTGGTTTCAAAACAAAATACCCCTAACGTTAAGTTTTTTTTACAGGGTGTTGAGGATAGAGTAGAATTATCAAAGCTGTTATAATAAAAGACAGTGTTTTAGATCAATAGATTGTCCTTGCTCCCATGAAAAGCCCAGTACAAAAAATTCTCTTTGGTAGCCCTGGAACAGGGAAAAGCCACAAAATAGTGCATGAAATTATTCCTGCTTTAGGTATAGGTATGGAAAATGTAATTAAAACAGTATTTCATCCTGAATATACTTATGGAGATTTTGTTGGTAAGCTAATTCCAGTTACAAAAGGGGAAAAGGTTCAGTACAAATTCTTCTCAGGCCATTTTTTGTGCGCTTTATCTAAAGCTTATCGCAAAATCTTCGATGTATATAAAAATCCTACTAAGGATAAAAATTTTAAAAATTTAAGTATAGAAGAACAAAATATTTTATTATCTACAGCCCGATCAGAAGCTTGTCAGAAAGCTGAAAACGTTATTTTAGTTATAGATGAAATCAATCGTGGGAATTCTTCTGCTATCTTTGGAACTGTTTTTCAGTTATTAGATAGAAATGACGATGGCTGGTCATCTTATAGAATTAATGTACCAGAAATAGAAATACTAAAAATATTAGAACTCATGGGAGTCAAAGACCAAACTTTAGCTACTAATCAATCTCAATATAAATTTCCAGGTGAAGGCGATTGGGTGAATGAATATACAACTTTCCAAAATAGATTAGATTGTTTAGATATTAGTCTGGAAGATAGAGCAATTAAAATTCCCCCTAATCTTTCTATTGTTGGGACGATGAATACATCTGATAACTCTATTTACTTTATGGATAGCGCATTTAAACGGCGCTGGGAATGGGAGTTTATTGATTGGGATGAAAGTGAACCCGAGCCCCCCAACTATTCAGATTTTGAAGAATATGAATGGAAAAAGTTAGTCAAACAAATTAATCTTTTTATTAAAAGTCATCACGATTCTGTTCGCGGAATAGAAGATAAACAAGTTGGATATTTTTTCATTAATTATAAAAATAACTGTATTACTTCTGAACAAATAAGAAATAAACTCATGTTTTTCTTGTGGGATAGTGTCTTTAACCGAGATAAAAGACCTTTAGTTGATTTGCTTGAAGTTGATCGTTCAGAATTAATTACATTTGGGGATTTTACCAAATTACATAATAGATTTATTGAAAAAATTCGGGCGTTTACTCCTAAATTGTAGAGCTATTAAATTTCATACTTATACAGATTAATATATGTTTAATTTTGCAAAAATTACCTTAGTCAAACAGAGAGAAGCAAAAGACAACTTCGTTGGTATCCGAAAATCTGCTTCTGATAAAGGGTTTGAATTTTGCCTTCCGAATGGATTTGATGATTTCCCCGATGGGGATTTTGATCAAATCAAAGATTTATTTTTTAGAATGTACCGTACTTTTAATAAATTTGAGAGAGATAATAGAAATAGTGATAGATTTAATTTGAATAAACCTGAATATCAAGAACAACAGGATCAAACTACTCTTTCTTCTGGTGGAGTAACTTTTAAAACTGATGAAGGAGAATCTTGTGTTATTTATAGCAAGATTAAAATGATCGAAAAAATTCTTTCAGCTTATGATGATCTATCACTTCACTCAATTCAAAGAAAGATTAGTCGAAGTGATAAAATCGATTATTCTCAGATTTATAAATATTTAGATAGGGCTATTTATTTAGAGGATGATATCATTCACATTGAAACAATGGATTTACCCCGTCCTCTCTTGCGCTATGAAAGTACAGATTTAATTGATCTGTATTGTTTAATTTTAGATGAAATCATTCAGCAATTAGAAGAAGATGCTCCTGATAATGTCAAATCTCGTAGTCAAGATATTAAATTTTTTGCTCAACGGTTTAAAGAAAATTATTTAACTAGCAATCAGTCAATTTTTGATAAAGATACTTACGAGGAAACTATTAATATACTGAAAGAAACATTGGATCATATAGATAATTGTACTTATTATAAAGATGCTGACTATTGGCAACTCTATGAAGCTATAGAAACATTTTTATATGGTGAACTAAATCCTCAACAACAGGAGGGTGAATATTGGGGAATTAAGGGATTTTCTTTCGTTTGGGAAGATATGTGCCATACATACTTTTTTCGTCAAAGCCAATATTTTCGTCACACTCAAGAAAGAAGTATTACCTATAGTCCCAATGACTGGAATGTTTGTTATGCAGATACAGATATATCTTTAAAAGGTTATCAAAATCCGAAGCGCACAATAGAAGAAAAAAATAGAGTAGGTAATTATTCTACTCCTGGGCGTAATACAACGAAAGATGATAGAACCTGGATTTATTGTACTAAATCTGATAAACCTTATCCTGATGACTCAGGATATTTTTGGTGGAGTGAGCTTTTATGTATTGAATTTAATTCTGGTTTTGGAACGTTTTTATACAATTATCCTGAAAAGTCGGATTTTTTCAACAGAAATCAAAAAAATGCTTTGCGTAGATTTCCACGCCCTGATTTAGTATTGCAATCCTCAGATCGAAAAAAATTAAGGATTATAGATTTTAAGGATGTACCTATTAAATTTTTTGAGAGAAATCAACAGAAACCCTTTGAAGAAACTGAAGAAAAATATAGAATTGATGTCATTAAACAATTAACTTATGAGTTAGCTCTACAACAAAATCACTTAGTTCGGCAAAATTGGTTTTTAATTCCTTGTTATATAACTAATTTAAGCATAGAATTTTTGGACTCACAACTTGATATAAAGGGGATTCAAGTAAGACAGGCAAATTTTGCTAAAATACAAACTGTGTATTTGGGAGAAAATTTATGAGCAAAGATAATTTTTTCATATTTAAAGATGTTATTACTGAAAGCGACTATCTTCCCTTAATTAGTTTTAAAAAAATCACGCAAAAACAAGCTGTTGAAAACTATATTATTTCAGAGGCAAAAGATTTTTTTAAGAATATTCTTAAGATTAATGATGAGGTTATTCAAATTCCTTATCCCCGTTTAATTACTAAACATGATTTCAAAACAAGGGATATTAAAGATTTCTATAATATTCTTTTTTATGATTTAGAAAAACGAGATTCCAATAGAAAATTAAAGATTAAGATTAAATGGGGCATAACATTTGATGAGGATTGTACACCTATTCAGGTTGGGTATTATAATCATGAGGAAAATAAAATTGTATATTCTGATAATCGCCCGAATCTTTCTCATCTGAATTATTATCGTAGATATGGAACTATAGATATTAATGGCACACCTGTTTTCTACTATCTGTATTTTACACTTAAGGAAATTTTCGATGTTATAAAAAATGTAAGTTAATAATGGTTTTATTGTAGGTATAGTTGATACCATAAAACTTAGCAAATTCTGAGAGGAAAGTGATCGCTCTTTCTTTAAGTAAAAGTGTGATCGCAGTATTATTCATAACGATCAATTTCACGCCTATGTCCTACTCGTCTTAAAGTAATGAGTTGAGATTTATCATCAATATCATATCAAACTCGATAATCTCCGATACGCATCCTATATCCTTTTAAGTGGATTGTGAAAATATCCTCTTTACCCGTTACTTTCTTGAAACAAGAAGGTCAAGAGGTTTTAAAGGAAATCTCCCAAGA
>DMHA01000330.1:2949-3452 GCA_003449615.1 Flavobacterium sp. | reverse complement strand
GCCAATTTATAGATAGTATCAAAGGAAACACCATCATCTAATAATAAAGACAAATCTCGTCGAACTTCAGGATATTTGGGTATTTCTGTAAATTTAATTGTATTGGAAAGTAATTTCAAAATCAAAGCCCAATTGAAATCGGCAAACAAAACTTCTTGCTTGATGTCAAAATGTTTCAGAATTGATTTTTTCACCACACCATATTCTACCAAAACATCATTTCCAAAACCAATGGCAATTCCTTCTGAAAAAACATCAGATTTCAGGGGAAGAATTTGTGTTTTTTGAATTCCTAATCGTTCCAAAACCCCATTCACATAGCCTTTGAACATGAAGAAATCAGTTGGTTTCTGTGCGTTTGTCCAACTTTCTTGATTGCGATTTCCAGTGATGAACATCGTTAAATGTTTGTGTTCTTCAAAGCCAGATTCAAATTTATGATAGGTTTTTCCGAATTCAAAGAATTTCAAATCTGAATTTTTACGGTTGATGTTATAGGATAA
>DMHA01000330.1:0-2778 GCA_003449615.1 Flavobacterium sp. | reverse complement strand
AGTAGTCAACGAATTGGCCATCATTTCGTGAAAACCTTGAGAGTTTAATTGGGATGCAATAACATTTTGCACTTTATAATCTTCAGTCCTTGGTGCATTGGAAACTGTAGCATTGAGTTTGTCTGAAAACTTGATATTGTTGTAACCATATACCCTAAGAATTTCTTCAATTACGTCAATTTCTCTTTGAACATCCACCCGATAGGAAGGAATAGTAAGCCCCAAGCCTGCATCCGAAACACTGCTCACTTTAATTTCTAATGATGCCAAAATATTTTTGATGATTTCTTTCGATAATTCTTGACCAATAATTTTATTGACATTATTGAAATTTAAAATAACATGAAAGTCTTCGATTTTCTTTGGATAAATATCCACAATATCTGAGGTAATTTCGCCACCTGCTACTTCTTGAATCAATAAAGCAGCACGTTTCAAAGCATATTCTGTAATATTAGGATCGATTCCTCTTTCAAATCGGAAAGAAGCATCGGTATTTAATTGATGTCTTTTAGCTGATTTTCTGATGCTTACAGGATTAAAATAGGCGCTTTCAAGAAATATAGAAGTTGTAGTTTCTAAAATACCTGAATTTTTCCCACCAAAAACTCCCGCAATACACAAAGGGCCATTTTTGTCACAAATCATTAAATCTTCTTCGTGCAAACTTCTTTCTACCTCATCAAGGGTTGTAAATTTAGTACCCGCAGGAAGTGTTTTTACAATTATTTTTCCATTGATTTTAGAAGCATCAAAAGCGTGAAGCGGTTGTCCTAATTCGTGCAAAACATAATTGGTAACATCCACAATATTATTTTTTGGATTCAATCCAATAGATTTCAATCGGTTTTGTAACCAGTCGGGAGAGGGTTTTACTGTTATTCCTGAAATAGTTACACCACAATATCTTGGAGCTAGAAGTGGATTTTCGACATTCACATCAATTTTTAAGGTTCTTTTATCCACTCTAAAATTGCTCACTGAGGGTGAGATCAATTCAATATTCAACCCAGTTTGCATTAAACCTGCTCTCAAATCTCTTGCAGTTCCATAATGGCTCATGCCGTCTGCACGGTTTGGCGTCAATCCAATTTCAAAAATTTCATCACTTTCTATTTTGAATACTTTGGCTGCAGAAGTTCCAGCCACTATCGAATCGTCAAGAATCATAATGCCATCGTGGCTTTCGCCAAGACCCAATTCGTCTTCGGCACAAATCATACCGTGGCTTTCTTGTCCTCGAATTTTTCCTTTTTTAATTTGAAAAGCAACCCCTTCTTTGTCATATAATGTGGTTCCAATAGTGGCAACAGGCACTTTTTGACCTACGGCAACATTGGGAGCACCGCAAACAATCTGAACAGGAACACCATCGCCCAAGTCAACTGTGGTCACTTTCAATCTATCGGCATCTGGATGTTGAACACAGCTAAGAACGTGACCTACAACAATGCCTTCTAAACCTCCTTTTACGGATTCAAACTTTTCGACCATTTCTACTTCAAGACCCAAATCGGTCAATAAAGCAGCAATTTCTTCGGATTTCCAATCTATTTTGATGAATTGTTTTAACCAGTTATAAGATATTTTCATTTTTGAATTTTAATGAGTTTACTTTGTCCTTTCGACTTTAGGTAACGTGTGCAAATATAAGGATTGCAGTTTGGAGTTGAAAACAATTTATTTGGTTTTTTGATTGCATTCATAGATTTGATGTATGAAAAATAAACGAATGAGCAAATTTTGAGCCCTGCAATTTTGGAAAAAATTAAATCAATTCCTCAATTTGTTTTTTGATGTTTTCGGCAATTTTTTTGGTTGGCAAATCGTTGTCATCAGTTCCAAATGGATCTTCGATTTCTTCGGCAATTAATTCTAAACTTGCCAATACATAAAAGATAAAAACCACTACTGGAATTACGAAATAGCCCAAAATAAATACATAAGCAAAAGGCAAAGTAAGTACATAAATAAAAATAAATTTCTTTATAAAAGCACTGTAAGAATATGGTATAGGCGTGTTTTTGATTCGCTCACAAGCACCACAAATATCTGTAAATGACTGCAGTTCGTTGTTCAAAATAATGAGTTGGTCTCCTGTAATTTTTTTATTAACAAACAAATCATTCACTTTTTGAAATAGCATTTTGGCAACTTGATTGGGTCTGTGTTTGTGATGGTCAATTTCTAAATTGACATCGTCAAACAATTGTTTGGCTGTATCACTATCACTCAAATGTTTCTGTAAAATTGATGCATAACCAGGAATCAGCTTTCTGAAATAATCACAATCACTTTCGTCATTTAAAATCACCGATAATTTTATGGCTAAATTTCTACTACTGTTTACTAATCCACCCCATAATCGTCTTCCTTCCCACCATCGATCATAAGCAGTATTGGTTCGGTATGCCAATAATAATGAAATCACGAAGCCTAACATACTGTGCATTACAGAGATGTTTTTGACGTTGCTGTCATCAGGCAAATCCCAATATTCAAGTTCTAAATAGCCAATAAATCCAGAATACGCACCAATAATAAGCATCATTGGAAATAGTTTTCGAATGGTATCCGCTTTACTAACTTGAAATATAAAACTAATCCATTCTTTTGGGTTGTAGGAAGTCATTGAGTAATTTTTTGAGCAAAAATAATCTAAAAACTAATATTTCCAGCCAATTCTTTCAAAGCAATTTCGGATAATTTTGCCTGAAATTGGGCATTACTATAACGCACTTTGGCATTGATATAATTCAATTGTGCCGTTCTAAATTC
>DMHA01000145.1 GCA_003449615.1 Flavobacterium sp. | reverse complement strand
AATGCCCTTACCTACTTGACTGGGGAAGTGCTAACATGAAACATTTGTGTTGACATCAGACGACAAAAATGCCAACGCTTCGCAAAATTAAAAGAGGTGTTTTGCCTACGCACTTGCCGACCCGAAAAACACCACATTTAATTTTGCCCAACCGCACCCAAAGCCCACCTACCAACCGACTTCAGGATGAGTTTGAAATTTGTTCAAAAAAAGGTGATTTTATTCTATAAAAGTCAATATCTTTGCACGAGATGCAATTAAAATGAGCAAAAAAGCAATTAACCGTATTAAGGTTGTTCTTGTTGAGAAGAACTTCAGTAGCAAGTTACTAGCGGAAAAACTTGACATGAATGAAGCAACAATTTCAAGATGGTGCACCAACGATGTGCAACCACCTTTGAAAACACTTGTAAAAATTGCTGATGTTCTAAAAGTTGATGTAACAGATTTACTAAACAACAAGCAGAAATAATGGAAAACAATGTAAGTAAGATTCCATTTAAGGTTTCGGCAAGAACAGCAAAGCTTATTGGGCTAGAGAATTTTTCAAATGAAGAAGGTGCAATTATTGAATTGGTTAAGAATACCTATGATGCAGATGCTAAAAACTGCATTTTAATCTTTGACATCAAACACACAACATCGATTAACGATAAAGGAGAAGAGATAAAGTTGTTTAACAATGTTGATAGTAGAATATTTGTCATAGACAATGGAGTTGGAATGACTGATAGTATTATATCAAATCAATGGATGACGATTGGAACTGATGATAAATTATATCAGCATTTATCTGAAACCGGAAGAGTTAAAACTGGAGCAAAAGGAATTGGAAGATTTGCATTAAACAGATTGGGGTTAATAACTAATTTAATCACACTTTCTAATAAAAATGGAGAAGAATTAAATTGGCGAGTGGACTGGAAAGACTTTGACAAATTAGGAGCTACAGTATCAGATGTTGAAGCCGCCTTGACAAAAATTGACAATTCGAGTTTAAAAGAATTTCTACTTGATAAATTTCCTAATTCCCAAAGACTAATTGAACTAATTAATACTACTGCGTTTGATTCGGGAACAGTAATAGAAATATCAGAACTTAACGACACATGGGAAATAGAGCAATTAGAAAAATTGTTTGGAAACTTAGAAATGTTGTTACCACCTAAAGAGCAATCTGACTTTCAAATTGATTTATTCTCAATAAACAATATTGACCTATTCGGAAAAGTAAAAACGGCTTACTATGATGATTACGATTATAAAATTGAAGCGGTTTATAAAGACGGAGAAAGCAAGAATCTTGAAATAAAAATAACTAGAAATGAACTTGACATTGATGCTATTGAAAATCGTTATTCTGAGATTTTCAATTTTGAGCCAATGAAAGCGTTTCCTTACAGACTTGAAGACTTCAAAGCAAAAACAATAACGCTAAACAAAACTTTAGATACAATACTTTCAAGTGAAGTTGACAAAGAATTAATTAATAAGGTTGGAGAGTTTAGGTTGAGTTTTTATTTCCTAAAAAATACAATTTCCGATGACAAAGCAGATGGGGACTTAAAAAAATACCCTTACAAAAGTTTTGTAAGTGGGACAAGAAAAGCTTGGCTCAAAAAATTTGGTGGAATCAAAATGTTCAGAGATGATTTCAGAATTAGACCCTATGGGGAAAATGGTCAAGACTGGCTAAAGCTAGGAGAACGCCAATCACAAAGTCCAGGAGGTGCGGGTCAAAAACTAGGAGGATATAGAATTGGGCCGAATCAAATAGCTGGGACAGTTAATATTTCAAGAATACACAACCTAAGTTTTCAAGATAAATCCGGACGAGAAGGTATTATTGAAAACGATGTATTTGAGTTGTTCAATAATATTTTAAAGGAAATAATTGCATTTTTTGAAAAGGATAGAAATGTAATAATGTTCCATTTATCTGAACTATATAAGAATAAAAATAAAGAAGCAGAAGCAAAAAGAAAAGCTCAAGATGAAGCAGAAAGAATAAAAAAAGAACAAGAAGAAAAAGAAAATAATCAAGGAAACAATACTGAAAATAACTCTCACGATTCTTCTTCCGAAAGGGAAAAGACATTAGCTGATGGTGTTCAGATTCTGACAAAAGAGATTGCAAGCAAAGATGATGAAATAAGGCTTCTAAGAAGCTTAGCAAGTGTAGGGTTGATAATCTCATCATTTGCACACGAAGTAAAAAGTTTAAGGTCTAGGCTAATTCCAAGAACAACATTTTTATTACGAGAGTTAAGCAATCATATCAATGAAAAAGATTTAAGTCACATAGACAAAGACGACAATCCTTTTTATATGATTAGGCTGATGCAAGAGGAAGATACAAAACTCAAACATTGGTTGGATTATTCATTGAACACACTAAAGAGAGACAAAAGAGAAAGAACTAACCTTGACTTGGCAGATTATTTTGAACGTTTTAAATCAACATGGAGTAAGGCATTAGCTCAAAGAAACATTAGTGTAGTGTTAAACGGAGAAAAAGACAAGGGCTTTGTCATTAGAGCATTTGAAGTAGATATGGATTCTATCTTCAACAACCTATTATCAAACTCTATGAATGCCTTAAAAGGCTTTAGTAAAGAACCTAAGACAATTTCTATCAGTTGGAAAAAAGCAGATGATAGTAACATAGAAATTATTTTCTCTGATAACGGGAAAGGATTAGAACCTCAATACCAAGAAAATCCTGATGAAATATTTAATCTAAACGAATCTTCCAAAAAGGATAAAAAAGGCAATGTGGTTGGGACTGGCTTAGGGCTGTATATTGTAAAATCAATCATTGAAGAATACAACAACTCTAGTATTTCCATAATTGGCTTTAAAAGCGGACTTCAACTTAAAATTAATTTTAAACCAAGAA
>DMHA01000391.1 GCA_003449615.1 Flavobacterium sp. | reverse complement strand
TTATAAAAAAGCAATTATTTATGGTGAAGTATTCGATAGTCAAATAGAAACTTGTGAATTAAGAGAAAATTTCAAAGCAAAAATGAAGCATATCCGCGATAAATCATAAACTATGAAAATAGCAATCCTCGGTTGGGGTTCCTTGATTTGGCAACCCAGAGAATTAAAATTTGACACCAATATAGGCTGGAAAGAAAACGGCCCTGTTTTACCCATTGAATTTGCAAGAATATCTCAAGATGGTAGATTGACTTTGGTCATTACTCCAAACGGCACAGAAGTTCCCACCTTGTATTCAGTTTCTAGTTTTGATAGTCTTGATTTGGCTGTTTTAAATCTAAAAAAACGTGAAGGAACTGTNNTAAATCTTGCCGTTCGAGAAGGTTCTGGAAGAAAAAGCATTGGATATTATGATAAAACTAAAGATGAATTTTCTCCAATAAAATTTTCGTTTAAAGAAAACATCAAAAACTGGATTCAAAACACTGATTTTGATGCCGTAATTTGGACAAATCTTCCTGAAAATTGGGAGATAAGAAATGAAGAAAAAGTTGTTATTAAAACAATCGACCCAAACGATAGAATCGAATATTTACAAAATTTAAAAGGCTCTGAAAGTGCTTTAGCCGAAGAATACATTCGCAACACCCCAAAACAAATAGCCACCACCTACCGAAACCAAATTATTGAAGTTTTGGGTTGGAAATAAAACAAGAACACAATGGCAAAAAACAAGAAAATCAACGTACAAGGTTTTGAAATTGTTTTGTACGAAAGCAATAACGAAGATTTTATTTCGCTAACAGACTTGGCTCGTCATCGCGATGCAGAACGAAGTGATTACATTTTGCAGAACTGGATGCGAAATCGCAGTACTATTGAATTTATAGGATTATGGGAAAAATTCAATAATCCCGATTTTAATTCCATCGAATTCGATGGAATTAAAAACTTGTCGGGTTCCAACAGCTTTTCACTCACTCCAAAACGATGGATAGAAGTTACCAATGCAACAGGTATTGTGTCAAAAACAGGCCGATATGGCGGCACTTTTGCACATAAAGACATAGCATTTGAATTTGCTACTTGGTTGAGTGCAGAGTTTAAATTTTACTTAATCAAAGAATTTCAACGCCTTAAATCCGACGAAAACAATCGCTTGCAACTAGAATGGAATTTGCAACGCACTATTTCTAAAATCAATTACCGCATTCATACCGATGCTATCAAAGAAAATTTAATTCCGAAAGAAATCACATCGCAACAATCCAATCTAGTCTATGCCAACGAAGCCGATTTGTTGAACGTGGCTCTTTTTGGCATCACTGCCACGGCCTGGCGAGAAACCAATAAAGATACAAAAGGAAACATTAGAGATTATAGTAGTTTGGAACAATTGGTTGTTTTGAGCAATCTGGAAAGCATCAATGCGTTACTTATTCAACAAGGTTTATCACAATCCGATAGATTATTACAACTGAACAAAGTTGCCATTACCCAAATGAAATCGTTGGTTGAAAGTAGTGTCCTCAAAAAATTAAAATAATTTATACTATGACCCCAGAACAACAAAAACTACTCGATGCACTTCTAGCCTTAGACAATCAGGGCGATGCTTCAATAGAACCAACAAAGGCAGAGCTTATTATAAATGCTTTTGCCGAAATGAATGTTGCTGGGTTGGAAATCCTTTTGGATGATGCAAAAACCTATCAAGATGCCACCAAGGAAGTATTTTTGGAGAAAGTAGAAGAATTATTTCTAGCGCACAAAAATAGCGGTGATGATTATTTAATTTCTTATTCAGGAAAATGTAGCGCTGAGAATAGCCTTTGCGATAATTGTGGAAAAACAGGGTATCGGTTTGTTGGCAATCAGTCAAATAATTATTCTGATTTTATTTTTGAAATAGGTAACGAAACTGTAAGCGATATTTATGATTGTTCCAATTTTATGACCACTGAAACTATTAAAAACCTGAAGAGCCAGGCTAGTCTGGATTTTGATGAGGATGAAAAAGCCTATTTTGTAAAAACACCTGAATATCTTTATAAAGTAAATGCTGCCGGAAAAGCCTTTGCTGAAATATGTACTAATCCTCCAAAATTGTTAGACTTTGAACAATTATGTTATTGGGTTGATAAATATGCTATTTTGTCTGAAAGAATTGGGGAGTTCAATGTTTTTCAACCTATTATGAAATGGACTCCATTTACAAGTTTATACTCTGATTTAAAGAAAATAAAAGACTATTTGGTTTTGAATTTCAAGCCAATTCATAATGCCAATCATCAAAGTAAAACACTTCAAACCGAGCAAAATTACAACGATTGGATTGTAAAGTATTACGCTGTTTTTGATCCAGCTCCTTCTGATTTGCAGTACAATTTAACTCTTAAAAAAAGTGTTGTATGTTGCAAAATAGACAACAAAACCACGCTATTTTTTAAAGGTCAAGAATTTTTTGAAGTTTATCATTTTTTTAAAAATTACGTAACCAAAAACAAGGAGTTGCTCAAAAAATATTGTATTTACAATGATGAAGAGTATTGGGAAAAATACAACGACTTTAACTTTAAAGGTGATTTATCCAATTTAAAGTATCATCTGCAACAAAGAGAAGCTTTGGCAAAAATTGGTGTTGAAATTCCTTTTTACATCATTAAAAATAGATTTTAATTTATCAAGCTATCCTCCTAAACCAATAAAGCTCAAAAACATCCATTTTTGAGCTTTATTTTGCTTTTCATTGAGCTTGAAATAAAAGATTTGACAACTTTCAAAAAGTTGTCAAATCTATCAAAAGAATTACGAAGCGATTTCCAATCGTTTCAATAAATTTCTATTCAAAGTTTCTTTGGCGTAATCCACATCTATTTCTAGTAATTTTTCATCCGTGCTTGGCAATTCATACATCGCATCGGTGAGGATGGCTTCGCACAACGAACGCAATCCACGAGCTCCAAGTTTGTATTCTAAAGCTTTTTCTACAATAAAATCCAATGCCCCGTCAGTGATGTTGAATGCTACTTCGTCCATCAAAAACAACTTTTGGTATTGTTTGATTAAGGCATTTTTAGGCTCGGTCAAAATGGCTCTCAAGGTTTCTCTATCCAAAGGATCCATGTGTGTCAACACAGGTAAACGCCCAATGATTTCGGGAATCAATCCAAAATCTTTGATGTCTTTCGGGATGATGTATTGCAACAAATTGTCTTTGTCGATATTATCCACATTTCTCGAAGTGCTGTAACCAACGGCTTGACGATTCAATCGTTTTGAAATAATTTTTTCAACTCCATCAAAAGCACCACCAGCAATAAACAAGATGTTTTGGGTATTGACCTCAACAAATTTTTGGTCTGGATGTTTTCTGCCTCCTTTTGGCGGAACATTTACAACTGTTCCTTCCAATAATTTCAATAAAGCTTGTTGAACGCCTTCTCCTGAAACATCACGCGTGATGGATGGGTTGTCGCTTTTACGGGCAATTTTATCAATTTCGTCTATAAAAACGATACCTCTTTCGGCTTTAGTCAAATCATAATCAGCGGCTTGCAAAAGACGAGTTAAAATACTTTCGACATCTTCGCCCACATACCCTGCTTCTGTCAAAACTGTGGCATCAACGATTGCCAAAGGAACATCTAACATTCTGGCAATGGTTTTGGCCACCAAAGTTTTTCCAGTTCCAGTTTGACCTACCATTATGATATTACTTTTTTCAATCTCGACATCATCGTGCAATTCTTGTTGCATCAAACGTTTGTAGTGATTGTAAACCGCAACCGACATTACTTTTTTGGTTTGGTCCTGACCAATAACATATTGATCTAGGAAAGCCCTAATTTCTTTTGGTTTTTTCAACACTAAATCGGCAGGCAAATGTTTTTTGCTGCTAGATTTTAATTCTTCTAAAACTATTCCGTGGGCTTGTTCGATACATTTATCACATATATGCGCATCGATACCAGCAATCAACAAATTGGTTTCCGGTTTTCTTCTGCCACAGAAAGAACATTCTAATTTTGGTTTTGCCATCTTTTTAGATTGCAGATTTTAGATTGCAGATTTCAGATTGCAAAAAACTGCCGACTGAAATCTGAAACCTGTTATCTAATTTAACTTCTTCTTAAAACTTCATCAATCATTCCGTATTCCTTGGCTTCATCGGCAATCATCCAATAATCGCGCTCACTGTCTTTGTGAACCCTATCGAAAGTTTGTCCTGAATGGTGTGAAATAATTTGATACAATTCGTCTTTTAATTTCAACATTTCACGCAAGTTGATTTCCATATCGGTGGCAACACCTTGTGCTCCGCCCGATGGTTGGTGAATCATCACTCTCGAATGTGGCAATGCCGAACGTTTACCTGCGGCTCCTGCACACAACAAAACTGCTCCCATAGAGGCTGCCATTCCAGTGCAAATGGTGGCTACGTCAGGCTTGATGTATTGCATGGTGTCATAAATTCCCAATCCTGCATAAACGCTTCCGCCGGGAGAATTCAAGTAAATTTGAATGTCTTTTGAGGCATCGGCACTTTCTAGGAAAAGCAATTGTGCTTGAACGATATTGGCAATTTGATCATCGATTCCTGTTCCCAAGAAAATAATTCGATCCATCATCAATCTCGAAAAAACATCCAAAATCGAAACATTCAATTGACGTTCTTCAATAATATTTGGAGTCAAATTTGTAGGCGTCATTGCACTTACAATTTTGTCGTAGTACATAGCATTTACGCCTTGGTGTTTTGTAGCAAATTTTTTAAATTCCTTCCCGTAGTTCATTTTTTTTAAAGTTTAAAAGTTGGTTAAAACTTCCAGCCTTTAAAAGCTGGAAGCTTTAAAAAAAGAGCGTCAAAAAAATATTTTTTTCAGACGCCCAAAGATACTTAATTTTTATTGTCTTGTATTTGAAATAAAATCATAAAATTATTCGACATTCGACTTCTACCTCCTTACCTCTACCTTCAATTTACTCTCCGTAAGAAGCAGCAATAAACTGTTCATAAGTCACCTCTTTCACGGTTGGATTGGCTTTTTCCTTGAACAATTCCAATAACTTCTCGGCAACTACTTGGTCTGAAAGTCTTTTTACTTCTTCTTGGTTCGACAAAACTCTTGCTACAATGCCTTGAACTTCTTCGTCGGTAGGATTGGTTTGTCCAAATTGTGCCATTTGCTGACGGATTGATTTTGTGGTAAAAGATTTCAAATCTTCAAACGTAATTTTAATATCACTTTGTGCCATTGCTCTGCCTTCAATTAATTGAAAACGCAATCCTTTTTCAGAACGTGCATATTCTACTTCGGCTTGCTCTGGAGATAATTTTTTTTCTCCAACGGTTTGCAACCATTTTTTAAGAAACTCGGCTGGCAAATCGAATTTGGTGTTTTCGATTAAAAACTCGGTCACATCGCCCAATAATTTTTGGTCGGCTTGTTGGGCAAATTGGGCTTCTGCATCTTCTTTGATTTTGACTTTCAATTCTTCTAATGTAGCCACATTTCCAGGCCCGAAAAGTTTTTCGAACAGTTCTTGGTTCAATTCAGCTGGCTCAGAAAGCGTGATGGCTTCGATAGTAAAATCGACATCAATTGCTAAACCGTGAACATTATCGTGACCTACTTTCAAGTAATCCATCAATTGATGATCGTCTTCAAATAGACCTTTTGTATTTACTGTCACGACATCTCCTACTTTTTTACCAATGAATTGATCAGCAGTAACTTTGTCTTTGAAAATGGATAAAGAAATTGTAGTTGAGTTTCCAATTCCTTCGGTTTCATTAGTAAAAATTCCTTTCAAATCAACTCCTTCCACAACCACTTCTTGAGGAATTGGATTCCCAAATTGTTTTTGAATGCGTTCAACTTGACCGTCGATTAATTTATCATCGGCTTTTACTATATATTTTACAATCTCATTTTTAGCTTCTAAATCCAATTCGAAATTAGGAACCAAACCGATTTCATATTCAAAAACCAATTCTTCGGCAGACCAATCCAAGTCTTCGTTTACTTTGGCAAGAGGAGTTCCTAAAAGGTTCAGTCTTTCTGAGGCTATGAAACGTTCCAAAGCCAAATCGACCACTTTTTTAACTTCTTCTTGTTTGATGGCTTTTCCGTATTGTTTTTCTACCAGCTCTTTTGGTACTTGTCCTTTTCTAAAACCTTTTACAGTTGCCAAAGGCATCTTTTCGTTTATTCTTTTGGCTACTTGACCTTTGTAATCCATGTGAACAATTGTCATTACAATGGTTTCGTTTACTGCGTCTAATGCTACTCTTTTAATATCCATTTTCTTGGTTAATTTATATAATAAAATTGGGTTGCAAAATTATAAAAATTTTACAACCCATACAAGTTTTTGATTGATGTATTTTGACAGCTTTTAAGGCTCTAATTTCTACCTTATTTTATTTATCTTTTCCGATTATTGCATACAAAATCGACTGCGACAAAGACAATACAAGACTAAACAACAAGGCTGTAAAAAAAGTATCGACAGTAAAACCTCCAACAATTTTGGTGCAAATCAAAATTATTATCGCATTAATTACCAATAAAAACAAACCCAAAGTAAAAACCGTGAGCGGTAATGTCAGCAAAACAAATATTGGTTTTATAAACAAATTTAGCAACCCCAAAACAACGGCAACCAGCAAAGCGGTTAGAAAGTTTGGAACGTGAACACCAGTCATAAAATGGGAAATAAGCAGTACCAAACCCGATGTGATTAGAATTTTTAGAAGAAGTTTCATAGTTTTTATTTTTTTCAAAAGTAAAATATTTATTTTAAAAACGAACTTGTTAGTTCGTAAAACAGTTGCGGGTTTTCGGCGTGAAGCCAATGACCCACATTTGGAATTGTTTCTGTTGAGGAATTTGGAAAATGATTTTTTATGGTTTCAAAGTCATCGTCCAAAATATAATTGGAATTTCCGCCACGAATAAAAAGCGTTGGTTTACTGAAAATAGTGTTCTCAGGAAGCGGTTGTCCAATTTCGTCAATTTTTTTGTTGAATACGGCCAAATTAAATCGAAATGCCAATTGTCCAGGCTCCTGCCAATACAGGTTTTTTAGCAAAAACTGCCTAGTACCAAAATCGGTAATGTATTTTGAAATTATTTCTTCGACTTCGCTTCGGCTTGGTTTTAACGAAAAATCGACTGCATTCAATCCCTCCAAAATAGTTTGATGATGTTGCGGATAAAATTTTGGACCAATGTCGGCAACAATTAATTTTTCTAACATTTCAGGGTGGGTTGTTGCAAAGAGCATTGCTGTTTTTCCTCCCATCGAATGTCCCAAAATATTAACTTTTTCTAGATTATTGGCTTGACAATAATCGAAAACATCTTGAACCATTATCTCATAATTGAACTCATCCGAATGGAAACTCTTGCCGTGATTGCGCAAATCCAACAGATGAACCTGAAATCCATTGGCAGCAAACTGCATTCCCATAGTTTTCCAATTATCGGACATCCCCAAAAATCCGTGGAGAATTAACAAAGGTTTGCTAGTGCCTTCTATTTTTGAGTACAACATTTTGATGTTTTTTTAAACCACAAATTTTTACAAATTAGAATTTGTGAAAATTTGTGTAATTTGTGGTGGAATTTTATTTCAACTTTTGCAAATACATATTCACTACATTATCCAATCCCAGATAAATAGCTTCGGAAATCAATGCGTGACCAATGGAAACTTCCAATAATTCTGGTATATTTTGTTTGAAAAACTGTATATTATCCAAACTCAAATCGTGACCAGCATTGATTCCCAACCCCAATTCATTGGCCAAAACTGCCGATTTTATATAAGGACCAATTCCGTTTTGGTTTCCCAAACTGTATTCAAGTGCAAAAGATTCGGTATATAATTCTATTCTGTCTGTTCCAATAATTTTGGCGCCTTCAATCATTTCGATAACGGGATCGACAAAAATAGAAGTTCTGATTAAGTTACGCTGAAATTCTTGAACTATTTCAGTAAGAAAATCTTTGTGTTTGATGGTGTCCCAACCTGCATTTGAGGTTATAGCATCGACAGCATCGGGTACTAAAGTAACTTGTTCGGGTTTTATTTCGAGAACCAAATCGACAAAACTTTTCTCGGGATTGCCCTCTATATTGTATTCCGTGTAAACAATTTTTTTTAAATCTCGGGCATCTTGATAGCGAATGTGTCTTTGGTCGGGACGAGGATGAATGGTAATTCCTTGACCACCAAATTTTTGAATATCGGCGGCTACTTTCAATAAATCGGGAACATTTCCTCCACGAGCATTTCGCAAAGTGGCTATTTTGTTAATATTTACACTTAACTTTGTCATTATTTTATCATTTCGAGGCACGAAGCAATTGCATTGTTTTCGACTCTATTTTTAATTTTGCGAAAATACAAAGTTAAATTCATCAGTTTTTGTATAATTTTGATTATTTTGCATCAAATATTTAGGATTGATATATGACAGAGATTACAAACTATATTACCAACGATTACAAAGCGATTGACGGTCAGGAAACTATTTCGACTGTTCAAGACTTTTTTGATGAATTAACTTTTTCACATTTTCCTGTGGTCGAAGAAGGAATTTACATTGGTAGCATCGCTTCAGATGATATCGAAACATTCGATACTTTCAAGAAAGTTTTAGATTATCGCTATTCTCTCGAAGGTTTTTTTGCAAGAGAAAATATGATTTGGCTCGATGTTTTAGAAGTTTTTGCTAAAAATCATTCCAATTTAGTCCCAGTTTTGGATCAAAAAAACCAATATCTAGGTTATTATGAAATTAGAGATATTCTAAATTTTTTTCACGAAACTCCTTTTTTGCAAGAATCAGGCGGAATTCTGGTAGTTCAAAAAAGCACCTTAGGATATTCGATGGGAGAAATCACTCAAATCATCGAAAGCAATAATGGCAAAATACTGGGCATATTTGTGTCAGAAGCTGATTCAGTTTACACACAAGTAACCATAAAAATTAGTTTAGGCGTAATGAACGAAATCATACAATCTTTTAGAAGATACAACTACGAAATTATTTCGGAACATTATGAAGACAATTACATCAACACCTTAAAGGAACGCTCGGATTATTTAGACAAATATCTTAATATCTAATAAATGAAAATAGCCATTTACGGTCAATATTATCAAAATAGTACAGAACCCATCATTAAAGATATTTTCACTTTTTTGACTAAGAACAATGTTGAGATAATTATAGAGGTTAATTTTCTA
>DMHA01000431.1:808-3496 GCA_003449615.1 Flavobacterium sp. | reverse complement strand
TACTATTATCAACCTCACTTTTTGCTCAAAAAGTGACAACTTCTATCGATACCACCAAAAACAAAATTGGAGCCGAGTTCAAATTGACGTTGAAAACCAATGTCGATACCTTGTCGAAAGTGGTTTTTCCGAACGCAAAAAGCTTTGGTGCATTAGAAGTAATTCAATCCTATCCCATTGATACCATCAAGAAAGAGGATCGTTATGAATTGGTCAAAAAATACGGTTTGACCCAATTCGATTCGGGACGATTTATGATTCCGAGTGTCAAGATTTTGATTAACAAAAAAACATTTTTATCAGATTCCATTCAAGTTGAGGTTGTCAATGTTCAAGTGGATACCTTGAAACAAAAAATGTACGACATCAAAGATATTGTTCCAGCCAATGAAGGCATTGGCGATTGGTGGAAATATCTATTAATTTTATTGCTTATTGCAGGTATTGGAGCTTTTATTTATTGGTACATTAAAAAACGCCAAACAAAGAAAATTGAAGAAGATATTTATAAAACGCCCATAGAAAAAGCAACGAGTTTGTTGAACAATTTAGAGAAAAAAGAACTTTGGCAACAAGGAAAAGTCAAAGATTATTATAGCGAATTGACCGACATTGTTAGGAATTATATCGAAGAAGCTATTGAAATTCCAGCAATGGAAAGCACGACTTCGGAACTGATTGAAGGGTTGAAATTAGCCTCGAAAAAGAAAAAAATGAAGCTTTCTCAGGAAACCATCGACAATTTGTTTGTGGTGCTGAAACAAGCCGATTTGGTAAAATTTGCCAAGTCAAAACCAATGGATTTCGAAATTACCGAAGACCGCAAAAAGATAGAAAGATCGATTATAACCTTGGACAAAGCCATTCCAGTTGTGGTTGAAAATGAAGATGAAATGTTGCTCAACGAGATGCAGCGTCAAGAACAATTGAAACGTGAACTGCAAAAAAAGAAAAAAGCCCGTATTATAACCGCCGTAGGTATTACAGTTGGAATAATTTTTAGTGTATTTATTTATTTTATTGTAACCAAAGGTTTCGATTATGTCAAAGACAATATTCTTGGCCATCCATCAAAAGAATTATTGGAAGGCGAATGGGTAAAAAGCGAATACGGAAATCCGAGCGTGAGAGTTGAAACCCCCAAAGTACTCAAAAGAATAGATTTGACAAAATCATTGCCCAAGGAAGGTATGGCTTTAATCAAGGAAATGCAATCTTTTGCCTACGGAAGTTTTCTGGACAATTTTTATATTGTAGTTTCGACTTTTAGTTTCAAACAAGATACTCAATTGGATTTATCGAAATCATTGGAAGGTTCTATTAAAATGATGGAATTGCAGGGAGGTCAAAATATGATTGTAAAACAAGAAGATTTTGAGACCGGCGAGGGCATAAAAGGCATCAAAGGATATGGTACTTTTTCTAAAATAAATGAGATTACCAAATCGAGTACTAAGATATATTATGAAATTTTATTGTTCAGTCAAAATGGTGGTTTGCAACAAATTATCCTTTTGCACGAAGAAGGCGATCAATATGCCAATGACATTGCCGATAGAATTTTAAACTCTGTTGAACTTCAAAATAAGAATCAATAATGGGAAAAGTAACTTTTTTGAACCCAGAGTTTTTTTGGCTGTTTCTGCTGATTCCAATGGCTGTCGCTTGGATGTATTGGAAAAGAAACGAACAATCGGCAACTTTGAAGATGAGTTCTACACAAGGATTTAAAAGTTCTAATTCGCTTATAGCCAAACTAAAACCAATTTTGAACCTGTTGCGAATATTGGCGTTAAGTTCCTTGATTATTGCAATGGCAAGACCACGAACAGTAGATGTCAGCAATCAAACAAAAACCACAAGAGGAATAGATATTGTAATGGCAATAGACGTTTCGGGAAGTATGCTTGCCAAAGATTTGAGACCCAACCGAATGGAAGCACTCAAAGATGTCGCTGCCTATTTTGTCGAAGAAAGACCCAACGACCGCATTGGACTTGTGGTTTATGCTTCGGAATCTTATACAAAAACGCCCGTAACCAGCGACAAAGCAGTAGTTCTTGAAGCCATAAAAAGCATAAAATACGATCAAGTATTAAAAGACGGAACAGGAATTGGAATGGGATTGGCAACAGCCGTAAACCGATTGAAAGACAGCAAAGCCAAAAGTAAAGTAATCATTCTGTTGACAGACGGTGTGAATAATGCGGGTTTTATTGAACCCGAAACCGCTGCCGATATTGCTAAACAATACGGAATAAAAGTTTACACAATAGGAATAGGAACAAACGGAATGGCTGAATCTCCGTATGCACTTTCGCCAACTGGACAAATTTTATTCCAAATGATGAAGGTTGAAATAGACGAACAATTGCTAAAAAATATAGCCAGAAAAACCGAAGGAAAGTATTTTCGAGCCACGAGCAACAGCAAATTGGCTGAGATTTATGCCTCCATCAACAAACTGGAAACCACTGAAATTGAGGAGTTAAGATTTTATGATTATGACGAAAAATACAGACCATTTGTGTGGCTTGCAGGATTGTTGCTTTTGTTGGAAATAGGATTAAGGAATACGGTTTACAGGAGTTTTATTTAATGAAAGTCGCAGTCGCAGTTTTCAGTCGCAGTCGCCAGTATACAGATGCAAACTGAAAACTGAGATTGAAAACCGAGACTGAAAACCGA
>DMHA01000431.1:0-684 GCA_003449615.1 Flavobacterium sp. | reverse complement strand
AGACTGAAAACTGAGACTGAAAAAAATGGAATTAGACGAATCAAAATATTTATACCTTCTTTTTATAGTACCCATTTTGGTGCTGGTTTTTCTATTCAATCAATATTGGAAAAGAAAAAAACAGCGTGAATTTGGCGATTTGGAAATGGTTAAAAAACTAAGTCCAGAAAAATCGGTTTTCAAATCTATTTTGAAATTGGTTGTTCTGCTTTTGGCATTGGTGGGACTGATTTTCGGATTGGTCAATCCAAAAATTGGCACCAAATTAGAAACCGTAAAACGAGAAGGAATCGACATCGTTTTTGCAATGGATGTTTCCAAAAGTATGCTCGCCGAAGATATTGCCCCGAGTCGATTGGAAAAAAGCAAGCAAATCGTATCGCAAATCATCAATCAATTGGGGAGCGACCGAATAGGAATTGTAGCTTATGCCGGAAGTGCCTTTCCCGTTTTGCCCATCACTACTGATTATGGTGCAGCCAAAATGTTTCTACAAAGTATCAATACCGATATTGTGTCTTCGAGAGGAACATCACTGGACGATGCCATAAAATTGTCGGCAACCTATTTTGATGAAAAAAGCAAAACCAGCAAATTACTGATAATGATTTCCGACGGTGAAGACCATTCCGAAGGAGCAGAAGATGCAGCTGAAGAAGCAAATAAATTGGGAATGAAAATCAT
>DMHA01000148.1 GCA_003449615.1 Flavobacterium sp. | reverse complement strand
TATTATATTTGTGTTTGGTATTAGTTATATTTCATAGATTGGGAAAGAAAAACTGATACAATTGTTTGAATTAAGATATTGCTCTTACCCTGCCTTCTACTAAACTACAAACTAATACTCCCATTTTCGCAATTTATTAAGTTCCTCTTGTGCTTCAATTTCTTCTGCAGGAATTACTTTTAGGAAGGATGGATGTTGCTCGATGGCATATTCGATTTTTTCTACAATTTCTTCAATGGTATCATTGTCATAATCAATTTCTAATGGTGGTTTGATGATGAAAGATTGTAGTATATCTTTCTTTTTCATTCGAAATCCTTTTTTGTCAAACGAACGACGGAATCCGTCAATTACGATTGGCACCACAATAGGTCGATGTTGTTTGATGATGTGTGCCGTTCCTTTCCGAACGGGTTTGAATGATTTGGTTGTACCTTGCGGAAAAGTAATCACCCAACCATCATTCAAGGCAATTTTTATATTCTCGGTGTCGTTTGGATTTACATCGCGTTTTTCGGTAACGTCTTTGCCTTTGGAACGCCAAGTTCTTTCTACAGTAATTGCACCAACATAAGACATAATTCTAGGTAATAAACCCGATTGCATTGTTTCTTTGGCAGCTACATAGTAGATATTCATCTTTGGTTTCCATATATATCCAATGTTTTTTATAGAATCTTGACGACCGCTTAAACTGGCATTAAAAACATGAAACATAGCCACCACATCGGCAAAATAGGTTTGATGATTGGATATAAAAAGAACGTTTGTTTCAGGAAGTTTAGTTATTATTTCTGAACCCTCAATATGCAAACTGTTAAAACCTCTGTACCGTTTATGAGTTAAAACTGCAAAAACATGGATTAAACCTCTTTTTACAAAAAGAATATGTCCAAATGGATTTCTCTTAAATAATCCCATGAAAAATTATGTTTTATATTTATTTGGATGACAAACATACGAAAACTTATAATTTATAGCACTTTTTTTAAGACTTCTTTCAATTCGCTTAACATCATTGCCGTTGCACCCCAAACAATATGCTCATTGATTTTAAAAGCTGGAATTTCTATATTTTTAGCATAAGAAGTTGACATATTTGTAGTTACAATTGAATTATCATTCAAAAAAACATGCAATGGCAATTCAATAATATTCACAACCTCATTGCCATCAGGAACGAAAACAATTTCTTCTTTGCAAATTCCTAAAAATGGATATACCATAAAATTACTGGCTTGAATATATAAATTAGTAAATGGCATAATAATTTCGATTTGATTGGGATGAATTCCAATTTCTTCGTAGGTTTCTCGCAAGGCTGTATTCTGAAAATTTTCGTCATTGTCCTCATATTTTCCGCCTGGAAATGCTATTTGAGCAGAGTGGACACCTTTGTACGAATTTCGGACTATTAGAACCAAATGAGTCCTTTGATTTTTGGGATACAACAGCATCATTACGGCTGCAGTTTTGGGATTTAGGCTTTTTAGATCTTGGTTTTTTAGATTTTCAATCCTTTCAAAAGGAACCATTTTGAAATGTGCTTCTTTTGCTGGAAGAGGAACGTTGACCAATTTTGGAACATATTCTAAAAAATTTTGAAAATCCATATTCAAAAACTATTTTATGTATTGGAAAGTTGTATAAATGTAGGTTAAAAATAACAAATTGCAAATATCAGATTCCAAATTTAAAAACAAAAAATCAATCTTAAGTTATACTCTTAATATTTATAGTATTAAAACACTATTTTTGTTAAATAACAAATGATAACCCACTCAATTGACTAGTATGAAAAACCTAAAATCAATTTACTTCATCCTAATTTTTTCATTATTTATGGCCGGAAAAACACAAGCTCAAGATTGGGCAAATTTAAAAAAATACCAAAACGAGAACGCTGCTCTTCCAACAGCAAAACCCAAGCAAAAAAGAGCTGTTTTTATGGGCGATTCCATCACGGAATTCTGGTCGGTTACTAGTTCAGATTTTTTTGCAGATAAACCTTATATAAATCGAGGCATCAGCGGACAAACAACCCCACAAATGCTCCTCCGTTTTAGACAAGATGTGATTGCCCTGAAACCCGCTGTTGTAGTAATTTTGGCAGGTATCAATGACATTGCTGGCAATACAGGCCCATCGACTTTGGAAATGACAACCAACAATATCATCTCGATGGCTGAATTGGCAAAAGCCAACCATATCAAAGTAATTTTATGTTCGGTTTTGCCCGCTTTTGACTTTCCGTGGCGAAAAGGATTAGAACCTGCCGAAAAAGTCGTGAAACTCAACCTTATGATAAAGGAATATGCTGATGCCAATGGAATACTCTATTTAGATTATTATTCGGCAATGGCGGATGAACAAAAAGGAATGAAAGTAGAATACGCAAATGATGGTGTTCACCCCAATAAAACAGGTTATAAAGTAATGGAACCACTTGTAGAAAAAGCGATAAGCGAAGTTTTGTCAAAAAAATAAACTTTAATGTTTAAAAAAATAGGAACTATAGAAAATTAAGCAAACACATAAAATTAAAATATGAATCTAACTAAATTCTTTTTGATACTTTTTCTTTCAACTGTTAATAATTTATATTCACAAAGTAGCATTATTAAAGGCAAAATCATACATTCAAATCTTACAGTTTTTCCAAAAGTTCAAATTTTAACAGAAAGGAATACATTACTAACCGTATCAGATTCAGAAGGCAATTTTGTGATTGAAAACACAAAATCATTAAAAATACTAAAATTCGTAGGACTTAGAGCTGAAATCGAAATAGTAGAATTAAATAGTAATTGTGAATATATACAATTGATAATGTTTGATTCTACTTATGAAACTTTTCTTTTGCTAAGTGATGCTAAAAAAGCTTATAGAAAAGAACAACGAAAAAAGAAGAAAATTATACCAAAGCTAATGAAACAAGAAGTAGAAAAGAACATTTTTGATAAGGATAAAATGTGTTATACTCAAAAGCTATGACCTAAAAGAAGTGTTCTTTGAAAATGAAATATTCTTGAAGGCTCTGCAAATGTTTTTATGAAAAGCTCCGCAAATGTCATCATGAATTTGCAGAGCTTTTTTATATTTGATAAAAGTAGCTAAGTAATATTTTTTTAATAAAGTGTTCAAATTTTGGCGACGTTATTTTGTCATTTTTCAAGGCAAAAAATCTTT
>DMHA01000092.1 GCA_003449615.1 Flavobacterium sp. | reverse complement strand
AAAATATCAGTGTAATTTACTCCCAACCCATATTGATTTGCGTCAAAGGTAGCTAAATCTGGGTCAGAAGTATAATATTTTTCGGTTGATAAATGGGTTTCATACGGGGCAAAATATTTAGATTGGGTTTGCGTGTAATAGCGGTAGGTAGGAAAAATAGTAAATCTATCAGATACTTTAATAGGTAATTCAATTGAAGCCGTATGTGATTGAATATCCCAATTATCAGAATAATACCGGTAATAAGTCCTCAAAACAAAACGCTCGCTGATATAATAATTCAGTCTAGCGCCAATAGGTAATTTGAAACGGCTATCGGGCAGTCTTTCGATATCGTCGGCCAATTTAAAAACTCCAGTATTATTTTCGCTTTCGTATTCTGGTATATATTGGGCTTGACCAATGTAATAATTGGCTTTGTCGGCAAAATAAATACGGTGGTATGGAGTAGATAATAATCCTTGTTGCTGTAAAACATCGAAGAAAACAGAAATTTGCAGTTTTTTGGAAAGTACTTGCGATAAACCTACCGAAGCAGAATAGGAATTTCTATTCACTGAATTTATGGTTTCAAAAGTTGTTGGCAAATAATTTACTGTAGCTTGTCCGTTTTGATTCATAACGGTCACCCCACTAAAAAATCCTTGAGTCAAAAAAATAGAGCCATATTTTGAATATTCGTGTAATTCGGTTGGGTAAATGGGTCTCCATTGGTCTAAATAGACATTGGCTTTTAGACTAATTTCCGTATTTTTATCGTTGAAAAGTTGGGCAATTCCACCTCCAAAACCAACGGAAGTATAATCATATTCATTAGAAAATGAAACATCGGCGTTCCAAATAAAATTTCGAGAATCACTACTATGAGCATAATTTACGGTTATAGCAGATAATTGATCACTTTTTGATGCTCCAGAGGAAGCTTGCCAAGGTGTTCCATAAGGTGCAGTAGCTGCAGCAAATGCGTGTCTATCGTCATCGTCGTCATCATCATCGCCACCACCACCAGAAGCACCAGTGGCATTGAACGGATTGATATTGCTGGATGAAGCAGATGAATAAGCAGAAATACCAATATCTACCGTTAAAACAGCATCGTCATTCAAAGGCATTGCGACTACAATATTTGTGGCTATATCTGTTAATTTTTCAGAACCTATTCCACCCGAAACAGCTGATTTAGAACCATCTTGATTGTAATAACTTAAAAGAAAATCTACTTCGGTGCTTTCTAAAACTCTTTTCTTAAACTGTATGCTATCAGTGGCTTCTTGGGAAAAAACAGTGAATCCAAGCAGTAAAAAAAGAAATATAATTTTTGTTTTCATCAACAATGTTTTGTAAAATAAGTTTTGAAATTTTCGTCGTTCATCAGTTAGTTGCAACCGCAACCTCCTCCTGATTTTCCACCATTTGCTCCAGCCGCAGCTTCTCTATACACCTGAAAAGTAGTTTCATAACGTTCCGATGTTCGGGCCGATAGTTTCATCTCTGGATCATTGATGGCTACTTTTTCATATTCTTTTACTGCATTACAAGATTGAAAAACTAAAACAATCAGCAGTCCCAAAATTATTTTCTGTATCATATTTATTCCATTTTTTTTACGTCTATACCTTTCGAGGAATGTATTTTCCCTTTATCATCAACAATAATACATTCAATTCCTTTCAACTGATTTACTAAATCCAGCCCTACTTCTACTCCCAAAACAAAAATTCCAGTTGCTAAGGCATCAGCAATTTCGGTTTGTTTGGCAAAAACGGAAACACTAACTACACCTTTTGCTGGATAACCAGTTCGAGGATCGATAATGTGTGAATACCGAATCCCATTAAAAATGACGAATTTTTCATAACTTCCTGATGTTTCTACGGCACTGTCTTCGAGCGGAAAAGTGGCAAAAACTTTATTCTTGTTCATTGGATTTACGATTGCTACAGTCCAGAGTTTGCCATCAATTTGCTTTCCCCAAGTATTAATGTCGCCCGAAACATTCACAATTCCAGAAATACAACCTTTGCTTTTGAGCAATTCCTTTACTTTATCGGCGATATAACCTTGACCAATGCCACCTAATCCCAGCTTCATTCCTTCTGTTTTAAGGAAAAGGGTTTGTTCTTTTGGGTTGAGAATAATATTTTTGTATCCGATTTTGGAAACCGATTTTTTGATAGCTTCTTCGGTTGGCATTTCTTTCATACTACCATCAAACTTCCAAATTTTATCCATTGATGCGTAAGAAATATCAAATGCCCCAGAGGTAATTTGCGATACTTTAATGGCTCGTTCCACCAAATCGAATACTTCTTTATCCACTTTAATAGATTTAATTCCCGCATTTTTATTGACTTGCGATATTTGCGTTGTTGGAATCCAATCGGAGATTAAATTTTCTATGCGTTTTACTTCGGCTATAGCCAAATTACAAAATTGATTTCCTTGAACGGTATCTTTAGCAATCACGGTCATTTCGAATGGACTGCCCAACATATTTAATTTTCTTTTGTGCATAATTTGTCCAAAAGAAAACAAGTTTGTAACTAAAAAAAGTAAACAAGCAATTTTTTTCATTTTTTTTCCAATGAATGAATCAATTCAATATAGTCGGTTGCCGAAATGTTTTTGAATCCAGTCATTCCTATTGTTTTTCCAGTTTTGTCCAAAAGAATTACTAGAGGAAAACTGCCATTTTTATTGTATTTTTCGGCCAATTTATTGTTATTTTCGGCAAGTTCAGTAGGTAATTGATTGGCTTTTTTCTTAGGAAAATCGGCTTTATAAATGACCCAATATTTCTCGGCTTCTGCTTTAAATACTTCCGAATTCCAAACCAC
>DMHA01000310.1 GCA_003449615.1 Flavobacterium sp. | reverse complement strand
TTATGAAAAACAAAAAGACATCGTCTAGCTCCGATAGAGGCGATATCCTCGTAGCGTAGCGAAGAGATAAAGCCGAAAGCGGGTATTGATTAAATTATTAAAATCCAATTCTTGCTCCATTACTTTTAACACTCCATTTTTCATTTTCACAAAAAGAAAGGATTCTATTGAAGTTGGGTTTGATTCCAAAAACAATTTCATCCATTAATGATTTTCTTGCAATATTCTCCATTTCACCCCCAGAATAAGAAAATTGTGATGCCAATTGTAATGCTTCTTTTGCTGAAAGAAGAGGTAATTTATTTCTCCATATTTTGGCTGCATTTTCAATACTTGGATTTTCAAATTTCACTTTAAAGAGGAAACGACGCTCAAAAGCCGAATCCAAATTGGCAACCAAATTGGACGTAGCAAACAAAATTCCGTCAAAGTTTTCCAACTCTTCCAACAATACATTTTGAATGGCATTTTCGGTGTCGGCAACTGATGAGGAACCGGCACTTTTCCGTTTTCCAATGATGGCATCGGCTTCGTTAAACAAAAGAATTGGACAAATTTTCTGCGTTTTCTTGAAAGTGTAATAATCTGTAAAAATCTTTTTAACTAACTTTTGACTTTCTCCAAACCACATCGATTTGGTTTCCGAAATTTCTACTTTAAAAACGGGGCGATTGTATTTTTTGGCCAATTGATACACCGATTCTGTTTTACCCGTTCCGGGAGCACCATACAAAAGAGCTGTGATTCCTGTATTCATATTTTTAGACTTTAACCGATTTTGCAATTGGGTAAAGGCAGTGTGCGAAAGGCTCTTTTTAATGGGTTCCAATTGCAATGCTTCTTCACTATTGTAAAATAAATTACGTTTTTGAATTTGGTTTGGATACATCAATCGTTTGTCTTTTTTTTCGACAAATTCCAATGAAATGCCTTCCCATTCTTTCAACATAGAAACCGCTTTTTGGGTTAATTGAATCCTATGTCTATTTGAAAATGTGTTAGAATCCTTTTCAATTAAATCAAGTTTGGTAAGAGCTGTTTTTCCTTCTAGAAAATTATTAATGTAATTGAAAACATCTCGATTTCTTTCATAATAGTCATCCACTGTGCTTTGTAATCCTGTGTTAAAATCATTTTCGCCTGCATTTATCGCATCCAAAATAGTATCAAAAAAGACAAATGAATCTACTAATTGCAGGTTTTTGATAGCAAATTCCACTAATTTAAAATGCTTATAACTGTTTAATAATTCAATAAATTTTTGAGTAAAGTAGATAAAACTGATTTCTTTATTATCCTTTTCTTCACTAATTTTATCCATATCTGCCAAAAACTCATTGAAGGTATCTTCTTTGACTTTTATCGCCAATAATTCCTTGGGAATTGATTTTTGATGAAGAATATAATCATAAATATGCTGTGACAGTTTGTATTCGTTATCTGACCTGTGACGATCTGTCTTTACTAAAATAGATTTGGATTCTAGTAAAGTAAAACTCCCCAAATACTTTAAAAAACTATGCTTTTCTAAACCAAAATGTTTAATAATTTCGCGCAATGCAACAGAGTCAAAACAAGATTGTATAAAACAAGTTGCCAGTAGAATTGCTTCTATTGTACTGATTTGAAAATAGTCACAAACAAGTTTTATTTCAACTGAAATACTATCAAATTTTGTTAGTTTCAGTTGGGAGTCTTTCGCGGTATTGTGAATAGTTTCAAGAGCTAAAATGATGTTGTTCTCTTCCATAATTTTTGAGTATTTAATTATTATGGAACAAAAATAAACCGCCACAATGCCATATTGTGACGGTTTGAATTTTAGATAAATATCTTTGTTTAACCTCTTTTGTGCCAACTCATTCCATCTGTTTTGGAATAAAAAAGTCCTTTTGAGGTGTTGGCGAGAATTTCCTTGCCATTATCAATTAAATCTTGAAAATCGCCGCAACCAGATCCTGAATAGCGAACGTGCCAAGACCTGCCATTAGTTGTTGAGTATTCAATTTGGTTGTTCTTTTTAGGATTGATTCTAATTAGTTCTTCTCCTTTGTTGATCATTTGTCCCATTTTATTGTTTATTTTTAGTTTGCCTACTCTAGTTGGTTTTCGGCTTTCCCATAAGTTTTTCAAAATTTTTTTTTGCAAGTTCAAGTGTTATTTCATTTCCATTAAAGAGATACTCTGCTTTCGCATATAATAGAAATCCTTTTAGCACTCGCAAATTAAATTCTTCATTTTGGGCAAGATATTCGATGATTTCTTCTGACATTTTTATGTTATGATAGGTCAGGTAATTTGTTAAGAATTGATGCGTGTTTTTAATTGGCTGCGTCAATTCTAATAAAAAGCCACATTTGAAGCGCGATAATAATCGTTGGTCAATATCTTCCATATCTACAGGGGCTTTATCCGAAGTAAAGATTATCTGTTTCCTGTTTTGATACAAATAATTATAGATATGAAAAAAAACATCTTGGGTTCCCGATTTTCCGGAAAGGAATTGGACATCTTCAATAATTAAAACATCAATTAATTTGTAAAAACGAATAAATTCATCTCGTATGTTTTTTTTGACAGAATTGATATATTGTTGAGTGAAAGTATCGGCAGAAACATACAAGACATTCTTTTTTAAGAACCTCTTTTTTATTTCATTTCCAATTGAATATGCCAAATGGGTCTTTCCAGTGCCCACACCTCCAAAAATAAATAAAGGATTAAACGGATTTTCGTGAATGTTTGCAGCAACAAACAAACCGGTTTTTCTAGCAAATTGATTAGAATCACATTCAATAAAATTATCAAAATGGTAGTTTTTATTTAAGTGTGATTTGATTTTAGTTTTTTTGAACTTAGCTGATGCAAAAGGGTTTTTAATTTTGTCGGTTTTTTTAGAAATAGTCATTTTGTCGTTTTTTTTTTAGTTAGTTAGATGGTTTTCGGCTTTCCCAGAAGTCAAAATTAAAAGGACGGTAAGCCAAAAGGCGGCAGAAGAGAAAATATTTAAATAAAATAATTAGAACAGACTGCAACAGTTTACAAAAATGGTATCTTTTGTTATCCGTTTCTTATTAGCACAGCGATGTGCATGACCAAATAAATGAAATTTTGGTTTTTGAATTTTTACAAATTTTCGCAAAATTGGACAACCAATATTTTCGTCTAAAATTTGTTTTGGTGGAATATGAGTGATCAAAAAGTCAATTTCTTTGTTTGTAATTTTTGGCATTTCAAAAAAATCAATAGCCGAATTCAAGCCATAGAAAGAAATGCCTGCAATAATTTTTATTCTATTCTCTATAAAAATCACATTATTGGGAATAAGTTGTAAAGCCTCGTTGGGCTCAAAAACAAATGGGAAATCGTGATTTCCAGCTATAAATAATTTGTATTTTGCCTTTGTTTGTGAAAACCAAGAAAAAAAATCAAGTATTTCACTCTTATTACCAAAAGTGCAAACATCACCACAATGAATTAAAATATCGCAATCAGGAATGTCCAAGTCTCTGTGCTTTCCGTGCGTGTCAGAAATCGCAATTATTTTTTTTTCTTTATAAAGAATTTTAAACATAGATTTTCTGATTTTTTACGTTTGCCTAGAATACAAAATTAATGGGCGTGAAGGACAAAGAACGGCAGAGTGAAAATTTTATTCATAAAAAAAAGACACTTTTTTTTAAACTCTATATTTCGATTTTAATAAATTATTTTCGATTTTGATAATTTATATTATCTTTGTGGAATGGTTGTAATTACAAAAGCAAAACTGATACAGTTCTATGAAGCAGCGCCATTGGCTAAAGAGCCTTTATTGAGGTGGTATAATACTGCCTTGTCGAGCGATTGGGCTGATTTTCATAGTATAAAAGAATCCTACAATAGTGTGGATAGTATTGGAAATGACCGATTTGTTTTTAATGTTGCAGGCAACAAATATAGAATTGTGGCGATGACACATTTTAGCAAAAGAACCCTTTATTTAAGATTTGTTGGCACCCATAAACAATATGATAAAATAGACTGTAAAACGATTTAAAATGAAAAAGATACTTTCAAAAAATGATTTCGAGCTTGCCGAAAAACAAATGAACGATTTGTTAAATATTGCTACAATAAAAGGAGGTTTTGATTTTTTAACAGAAAGTGAAACCTCAGATTTAGAACGAGTTACGCAAATAGTAAAACAGTATGAAGAGGCTAATTTTATTATTGAAACCCCTCAAACGGTGCAAGAATTAATTGCTTTTAAAATGTTTGAAAAAAATTTGAAGCAAAAAGAAATTGCTAAATTGCTTGACATCACAGATACCAAACTTTCTGAAATTATGCATCATAAAAGAAAACCAAGTATTTCGTTCTTAAAAGCACTTCATCAAGTTTTAGAAATTGATGGGAACGTACTCTTGAGAATGGTTTGATTTTTAAGCGGAACACATTTCCATTGTAACTGATAATTTGTTTCTGAGCCTCTTATTTTCAGACAGATGGATAGAAATGACGTAAGTATTGCCTAGTTTTTCTTGCATATAATCATTTATAATTTTCAGTTCTTCGATAGTGATTTCCTTTGTACCGTAAACAATTTTTAGCGAAAAAATAGATGCATTTTCGAGTGTTTTATTTTCCAAAATCGGCGATATTGCCGTTTCTATGGCTTTTATCGCTCGGCTTTTTCCTGTTTTAATCCCAAAACCAGCATCTAAAACGTTGGTTTTATGTGAAGTTATTGTTGTTTTCATCTTTTATTTTTCATCAAAAGTAAAACGGTGCTATGACAAAATACGGCAGAGAGATTTTTTTGTATAAAAAAACGACACTTGGGGAGGAGTGTCGTTTAAATAGTTTTTATTATTGAAATTATCGATTTAGTAATTTGTTATTATTTATAAATTTTTTTGTTAATTTTTTAAAATAAATTCATTGTCAATTATACTGCAC
>DMHA01000059.1 GCA_003449615.1 Flavobacterium sp. | reverse complement strand
ACTTTTTTAGGGTTGTAGTTTTTTGATTTGTATTACTTGCTCAACTGTGTGGGTACGAAGTCGGAGACATTCGCACAGCACACCCTACTTTTAAGAACTTTTAGGTTTTAAAGAACACTTCGAAGAGCGGGTTGTAGTTTGTATTGCTTCCTTACTGATAAGGAAAATCATTTTAGTAAGGCAGTTATTACTAAAATTTTAACAACAATATTGGTTCAGCCTCATCATAATTTGTTATAACCATTGTAGTTCGATTATTTACAGTATCCATACCATTAAACTCAAAGCATAATTTAATACCATCTTGCAAACCTATCATTGACAAATGCAAGTCTTTATCTTGTACTCCATCATCGCAGGTAGTGTGAGAAAGCGTATAGGTATGAGTATCATAAACACTATTATCATCTAGCATCCTCTGAATGCACTTACCATCGCTTGTAAATTCCCAATACACATCAGAATAGGTCTCTACATCAGAATCAGTTGTTAGTGTAACTTTCCATTTGCCTGTTATATCTTGCGAATAGGTTTTGCAGTTATACAATAACGCACATACGATTATTAAAAATATTTTTTTCATGTTTTTTATTATTTACAGTTAATTTTATTTTTTGCTTCTATTAGATATTCTTTACGTTCTTTTGCACCTTCTAGATTTGTATTGACTTTTTTGGTTATTGCTGATATATTAGTATTCTCATTTACAGTTATTTTATCTAAAATTTTTGTTTTAAAAAAATACAAACCACTAATCGTGCCAATTTCTGTATTTGATTCTAATAAGCTTGGATTATCTTTAATATCAACATTCGCATCAATATTTTGTTTATACCAATTTGAAAAGTTTGTATAGTTTTCTCTTCCAGTTAGTTGTATTATACCTCTGCCTCTATACTTCCAACCATCTCCAACTTCAGTATTTCCTAAACGAGATCTAATGCGTCTTATTTCATCAGCATATACCCAATTAAAAAAGCTTTCTGCATTTAAATATGTGTTTCCTGCTGTATAAAAATCACTCAGATTCTTTTTAGTTGGATCTTGATTGTCTGATCCAATAGGATTAAACTTGCCACTAAAAACTTGCACTGCTCTTGCTGGTCTATAATTTGTGTATTCTTTAAATGCGTTTAGATTATGAGATTCTACAGCTGCTTGTGCTAAAAAATGCTGTAGCTTTTCTTTTGTATCTATTCCTAATTTTTTACCATACTTATTTATAGCATCGGCTATCTCTTTCAACTTTGAATCACTTGTATTGGGGAATAATTTCTTCAAATCCTCTACACTTGTATCACAATCATTATCCGGATTAGCTCCAACACAACTTTTATCTAAATTTAAAGGGTCAAAATAATTATCATTACAGTCAATACCTTTATTTGATTTTGTATTCCATTTAAAACTAGAATCTGGATTACATGATTTGTAATCGTTTTTCTTTTCAGCATACCAAAAATCACCATCATTATCCAAATACCAATCTACTTTTGTACAATTTGTCGTTACACATACTCTATTATCATCACAATCCAACCCTTTATTAGAAGTCAAATTCCAACTTCCAATAGGTTTGCATGATTTGTATTCATTTTTCTTTTCAGCATATGAACCATCTGAATCTTTGTCTAAATACCAATCAACTTTTGTACAATTAGTTGTTACACATGACCTAGTATCATCACAATCCACACCAAGTCTTGTTTCTATGTACTTTCCTACTGGTTTATTTACTGCAGCTATTGGAGTTGCATTACTATCATGCCATTTATCTCCGACGTTGTCTAAATACCAGTTTTTGAGTTCGGGATTTTTTACAATAAAAAACTACAACTTTTTTAGGGTTGTAGTGTTTTGATTTATGTTGCTTGCTTACTGTAGAAATGATATTCCACAATGCAAACTTTTACCCATCTGGATACATCTTTTTTTGTCTAGCATCCCTTTCAAGCATATATTTATTGAAATAATTATAGAGATTGAAATCTTTTAATGGGACACTTTTGTCATTTATCTGAATATTTTCTAATGGTTCATCTTGGAATTCCGATTGCACAATTTTTTTTGTCATGTAGAAACCATCATCTTTATAGGTAAACTCCATCGTATAAGTGTGGTTATCATAACGATCTCCTTCTGTTGTAATAGTAAACACTCCTTCACTACATGCTACAATTGAACTCTCAAAAAAATATAGAAAGGTTAAATTATGAGCGGTAACGCGATAATCACCCGAGGATTCCTGTAAACAAATTAATGTAGATTTTTTTCTTTTATCATCTATGGAAGAATTTTCGTGGAATGATTCAGAAAAGTCTAAAAAAAGTATAATATCTTTTAATCCATCTTTGTTAAGATCTTGTTCTTGACAAGCTATTTCATAATAGACATTCTCATTATCAAAATCTACTTGCTCAAAAGGCATGTCTAAAAAGTTTTTACCTTCTAAAGTTACTTTATTTACTATTTTTGATTGGCACTGAAAGCAAAATAAGCTCAAGGTCAACACAAGGCTATAATTTTTTATCCTATTTTTCATTTTTTTTCTGTTTTATTATTAATTGATACAATCTTTTATTCTTTTCGCATTCTTTTTTCTATGTCTCCAACCGTTTGGGTATCCACCTTCATTACCTCCACAATTAGAAGACACACTACCGCAATTTACTTGTTTTGAAACGTTTAATAACGCATTATCACTATAATCAGTCGCATATTTTTTCACATTATTCCCTTTGTCCCAATACCATAAAGCAGATAATACTGCTAATTCCATATTTTCCGCAAGTAATTCAGGATGTGTCATAATATCATAATTATATTTGTTAGCTGTAAGATAATCTTGAAATGCCTGAAAATTTCTACTTCCTGTTAACTGAATTATACCTTCACCTTTATAGAAAAGCATACTACTTTTTTCTTTGCTTCGAAGTTCTCCCAACTCTGTTAAACCACCTGTTTCTGCTGCTATTTGTGTGTAAAAATGAAAACGTTGCTCTGGAGAATTTACACCATACGATGTGGCATATTTATTGATAAACTTTGCAATTTCTTCTATCTGAGCTTTCGTTGTTCCTTTCTTTTTTTCTCTCCATCCAACAATTTCAACTAATGCAGTACCTGTTAAATCTGAACCATCTAAAATATGTTTGCAATCATTATTAGTTACAACACAACTTTTATCAAAATTAAAAGGGTCAAAATAATTATCATTACAATCAAGACCTTTATTAGATGATGTATTCCATTTAAAACTATAATCTGGATAACATGATTTGTAATCATTTGTCTTTTTAGCATACCAACTATCACCATCATTATCCAAATACCAATCTGCTTTTGTACAATTTGTCGTTACACATACTCTATTATCATCACAATCTAACCCTTTGTTAGAAGTTAAATTCCAACTTCCCGAGGGTTTACATAACTTATAATCATTTTTCTTTTCAGCATAATAACCATCAGTATCTTTGTCTAAATACCAATCTA
>DMHA01000119.1 GCA_003449615.1 Flavobacterium sp. | reverse complement strand
GATTTTTTCCATCCAAAACCAGCATAATAAATAGCTTTCTTATTTTTTACTTGAATTTCGGCATAATAATTACTTTCATCTTTTAAATCTGTTTCATACAAATCTACGGAAGTCAAGTTTTTATTAGGAACAAAAAGACCCGTTCCTAATTCTGAATCATCAAGTGGTTCCCAATAAGAAATCCAACCTGACTCTGTATTTTTGGAACTTACCCCTTTTTTTTCGTGCAACGTAATCCCAGCATTTACGATATTTGTGCCTGAAATTTCTATTTCGAATTTAGATAAGTTGCTTCCATAATCTAATGAAATGTATTTCTTTTCTGAAATGATTTGTCCATTGGCATCCCAATTTGCATATTCTAAAATAAAACTGGTTCTGATAGGGCCAGTGGTGATTGTTTTCCAATGGGTAAAATTTCTAGACACATAATAATTTCCATCCCTTTTAACCGCAATACCGCCAATTCCTCTACTAACGCCAACATGAAAATTATCAAGTCCTTCTCCAGAATCTTTATGATAGGCTCCTACCTCTTTGGTTGCTTTACCATACCATTTATTAATTATTGGATAATCTACTCTTTTTGACCAGGCATCTATGCCACTTGATAATGTCCCTCCTTTCATAGATTCTTCAATCATTTTTTGAGCAGTTGGTCCGAAGGTTCTAAAGCCGACCTTATTATTCTCCCAAGCATAATCATCTGTTCTTTCTGGAACAAATCTCGAATAGCAATAGTCTATGGATTCAGGTTTTTTAGTGTTGTCACCAACAACCAATTGAAACTGCTTTTTTGATTTGGCACTTATTTCAGGTTGAAATAGTAATTGATCAACTTCGCCATCTTGATTTGTATCTACAAACTGAGAAACCAGAATGGCTTTAGTTTTCTTATCCTGCACCATTAGCTTAGAAAAATCTTCACCTGCATTTAAAGTTAAATTGGCTTTATTTATTTCAACGGTTTCAAATGATCGGTTTATATCAAGAGTATTCTTAACCGTTACAGTATGAGTTGGTTTAACTTGTGCCCAACTTAATGTTAGGCAAAAGATTGATAGTAGCGTAAATGATAATTTATTTTTCAATTTATTTCTTTTTTTTATGGTTTTCCTATTGTAGTGAGTATTTCTCACATACCTAAACAATATATTTGTTAACAATATCACTTTCTTTACAGTTTAATAATAGGTCTGCTTCTTGTAAATCTTCAGAATCCTACCATCAACTCCATTACCTAATAATCATCTGTTCGAAATGAAGGTACAGGCAATCCTGTAGTACTAAATAAATATCCTTGAGTCCTTGGAAAATTTTTGAACGCATAACGTATGGCTACAGGAGCTTTTACTTTATCAGAAATAACCTGAATTTTTCTGAATTCATTATTCATTTTGATCATTTTTGCCGGATAAAATATTTTATCTTCTCCTGCCAATTCAAAACAATCAACACTTTTATCAAAATCAGTTATACCTAACTCAGCATTATTGAATGAAATAGTTACAATACTATCTTTAACTTCAAAGCTTTTAAAAGTGGGTGATTTATACGAAAGACCTTTAAAGCCATAGGTTTCAGACAATGACCATACGGCAAGCCTTTTGCCAACAGTTTCCTTATCGGCTGGGTGTATCCAATATTCACTACCTAAATCGAGGGTGCAAACCATACCTGAATTGGGTATCAATGCCATCGCTTTGAGTTGTTCAACTTGCATAAATGCACTTAGTGGTGATTCGCTATCACCGTAAGCATAAGGTGCAATTTGAACATAATAAAATGGAAACTCTCCCACTCCAAAATCGGCTCTCCAACTGTTGACCATAGCTTTTTGTAAATCAGTATAATCCTTATAATTTGCCCTGTTTGCTTCTCCTTGATACCAAATAATTCCTTTAATGGCATAATTTACTAATGGATTTATCATTCCGTTATATAAATAGGAAGGACGGTTTTGATCTCTGGCTTCTGGACTTGATTTTTTAAACGATTCTGGAAAAGTATCTAATGCTTTGCTGCTCATCCAAGCTTGTATTGGAGTACCACCTACACTTGAGCAAATTATTCCAACAGGAACATTTAATTTTTGCTGCAATAAGCGAGCATAATAATAACCCACTGCACTGAATTTACTAACAGTTTCAGCATTGGATACTTCCCATTTTCCTATACAGTTATCCTGTGGAGTTGACATAGGAGTCTTTTGTACAGTAAATAATCTGAGATTTTGATTGTCGGCTTGGAGCAATGTTTCAGCCGAACCAATTATTGGTTGATAAGGAAATCCAATCACTGGCATTTCCATATTCGATTGTCCGCTACAAAGCCAAACTTCCCCTAAAAGAATATTTTCAAGTTTTATTTTTTCTTTTCCACTTTCAATACTTACGGTATAAGGACCACCAGCCTCTGTAGTTTTTACTTTAGCAACCCAATCACCGTTTTCATTGGAAACAGCAGTAACGCTTGCTTTATTCCAACTAGTGGTAATCTTTAAACTTTTATTAGGATCAGCCTTCCCCCAAATTTTGACCTCTGAATTACGCTGTAAAACCATATTATTACCTAATACTGAGGCAATTTTTATTTGGGCATTTGCCGGAAAAATTGAAAAAATCAAACATAGAAGAAGTAATTTTATTTTAGCTTTTTTCATTGTTTTATTTATTGGATAATAATTATTTATTTGATTCAATTTTTATTTTATTCTAATTAGGAACTAGTCTTCATTAGATGGTTTTCCTATTGTAGCCAAGATTCCTCCGTCAACATACAGAATGTGACCATTTACAAAATCACTAGCTTTTGATGATAAAAAGATGGCAGCACCTTGCAAATCCTCAGGATCTCCCCAACGAGCAGCTGGCGTTCTACTGATGATAAAATCATTGAATGGATGACCGTCAACTCTGATTGGAGCGGTTTGACTTGTTGCAAAATAACCAGGACCGATTCCGTTAGTTTGAATATTAAACTTAGCCCATTCAGTAGCCATATTTTTAGTTAACATTTTCAATCCTCCTTTTGCAGCCGCATAAGCACTTACAGAATCTCTTCCTAGCTCGCTCATCATCGAACAAATATTAATGATTTTTCCGCCGCCACGTTGAATCATCCCTTTGGCAATATTTTTAGAAACAATAAATGGGCTAATTAAATCTACTGTTATCACTGCGGTAAAATCCTCAACGGTCATATCAACAATAGGGGTTCTCTTGATGATTCCAGCATTGTTAATTAAAATGTCGATAGGGCCAACTTCGGCTTCTATCTGTTTGATACTGGCTATTACCGCTTTCTCATCGCATACATTGAATACATATCCGTAGGCTTCAATCCCAACCGATTTGTATTCTGCAACTGCGTTGTCGAGTGCCTGTTGTGAAATATCATTTACTACAATTTTTGCACCTGCATTTCCAAGTCCTTTGGCCATTGCCATTCCTAGACCATGAACTCCTCCTGTTATAAGTGCTGTTTTTCCCGTTAAATCAAATAGGTTAATTGACATAATTTTTTTGTTTTATCTGTTATTATTTTAATTCATTTATTTTGCAAACATCCATATCTCCATAATCTAAATTTTCACCTGCCATTCCCCATATAAAGGAGTAGTTACTGGTTCCAGAACCACAATGAATAGACCATGGTGGAGATATAACTGCTTGATTGTTTTGCATCCAAATGTGTCTGGTTTCTTGAGGTTGTCCCATAAAATGACAAACCGCTTGCCCCTGAGGAACTTCAAAATAAAAATATACTTCCATTCTACGGTCGTGCACGTGGGCAGGCATCGTGTTCCAGCTACTTCCTGGTTTTATGGTTGTCATCCCCATTTGCAATTGACACACATCGACCACACTATTTACTATATATTTCCGTAAAGTTCGGGCATTGGCTGTTTCGGGCGCACCTAATTCTATAACTTCAACATCGGTAATTCCTATTTTTTTAATGGGATAGGCTTTGTGTGCTGGCGTAGAGTTTAAATAAAATTTAGCTGGACTACTTGCCGATTGACTTGAAAACACAACATTTTTATTCCCTTGACCTATGTATAATGCTTCTCGGTGATTTAAAACATACTCTGTGCCATCTACTGTTACGCTTCCTGTTTCTCCAATATTTATAATGCCAAGCTCTCTTCTTTCTAAAAAGTAAGTTGCTTTTAAAGGGTCTATAGTTTCTAGTGCTATAGCCTTAGAAGTTGGAATAACACCGCCAGTTATGAACCGATCATAATGCGAATAGACTAAATTCAATTGACCAACTTCGAATAAATTTTCAATCAAAAATTCTTTTCGTAATTGTGTAGTATCGTATTGTTTTACAGCATCTGGACTTGATGCGTAACGGGTTTCATAATTAATAGATTTCATGAGTTTTATTTATTTTTAGTTTTAATATACCTTCAATTAATCCTTTTTTGATTGGAAAAATGATTGCGAATGATTGATTTGTATTTTTTAAAAAAAAATTAGATTATAATCTCAATTTTAGAAAATGGTAATTGTCTTTTTTTTAAACCTTGCTTTTGTTTTACATTGTCATTATTTGCTCAATAAATTTAAGAATTTAATGATATTTTATTAAAAAACGATACTCAACAAAATTTAAAAAAATTAAAACCCAATTCCAATAATTAATTATCAAGATACATATAGATTCAAAAATATATAAATTTGTAAGGCTTTGTGTCCTGTACTGTCACGTAAACAGTAAAATAAAATCTTAATTTTTTATTTTACTTTTTTTAATTCTAAATTCTGTCTTGTCCTATAATAAAATGTTTTTTTGTTTTAAAATCATTTCTAAGAATTACTGAAACAAATACATTAAAAGTCTATTTCATTCTGAAAGAAAGTAAAACTAAATAAACAGGATAGTACGGGATAAAGTTCAATATTTGAATTCCTATTTTAGCGAAATATCAAACATAATATTGGTTACTTTTACTAGTTTTAAATCATTGTTGTCCGATTAAAATTTTAGTAAAGCTAAAATCTCCAACAAATATAGTCCCTACGGGAC
>DMHA01000183.1 GCA_003449615.1 Flavobacterium sp. | reverse complement strand
AAAAGTTTAAATCACTTCAATGTTTGTTTTCAAAATCAGATTTTAGCTTTAGTCATGATTATAAAAAATGGCAATTGATATAAGTAAATAATTCTATTCAAAAAACCTCTGGAACTTATTGTACCAGAGGTCAATTACTAAATAAACTAACCAAAATTTATTTAACCAATTCAAAATTTGCTTTTATGTCTGTATCTGAATTTCCGCCAACGAAAACTTCAAAACTTCCGGCTTCGGCTTCGTTTTTCATCTCGATAGTGTAAAATTTTAAATCTTCGGATGAAATTTCAAAAGAAACGGTTTTGGTTTCTCCAATTTTTAAATTTATTTTTTCGAAACCTTTTAATTCTTTAACGGGTCTTGTTACAGAACCCACTAAGTCACGAACATAAAGCTGAACCACTTCATGGGCTTCATAATTTCCTGTGTTTTTAACCTCTACACTCACTTTCAGTTTCTCGTTAAACTTGATTTTATTGGACGAAATTTTAAAATTTGAATACTCGAAAGTGGTGTAACTCAACCCAAAACCAAAAGGATACAAAGGACTATTGCCCACATCGGTATATTGAGATTTGTATTTTTGTTCTGGATCTGTTGGTCCTAAATACGGTCTTCCTGTGTTTTTGTGATTGTAATACAATGGCAATTGACCCACTTTTCTAGGAAAGGAAATGGGCAATTTTCCGTTTGGATTATTCGCTCCAAAAAGAGTTTGCGCAATCGCATCACCGCCACGAGTTCCAGGCCACCAAGCTTCAAGAATAGCATCCATATTGTCGTTTTCCCAAGTGAGAGTCAAAGGTCTTCCGTTAAATAAAACAAGAACAATTGGTTTGCCTAATTTTTTCAATTCGGTCAAAAACTCTTTTTGCAATCCCGGCAAATCGATGTTGGTTTGAGAAGCCGCTTCGCCAGTCATATTCTCTCTTTCACCCATTACGGCTACAATAACATCGGCATTTTTGGCATTATCCAATGCTTTTTGCATCCAATCTCTTTTGGTACTTTGGATTTCGACTCCTTGATCGAAAGTCACATTGGATACATTTTTCAAATAATTGGTAACCCCTTCTTTGACACTAGTTGCAAAACCTGAACGGTCACCCAATGCTGCCCAAGAACCAATAATATTATATTCATCACTTACCAATGGCCCAACGAAAGCTATTTTTTGGTTGGCTTTCAATGGCAAAATGGAGTTACTATTTTTTAACAAAACCAATGATTTTTTGGCAATTTCTAAACTGGCATCCAAAAATTCTGGTTTGTAAATGGTTTCTTTTTCACGTTTCTCATCAGAATAGCGATATGGATCTTCGAATAATCCTAAATCGTATTTTACGTCCAAAATTCTTTTGCAAGCATCATCAATTTGTGCTAAAGTTACTTTGCCCTCGTCGTAGGATTGCTTGGTATAATTCATATAAGCAGCACTTACCATATCCAAATCGACTCCAGCTTGTAAGGCTAATTCTCCCGCATTTTTATTGTCGGTTGCAAAACCGTGAGCCACTAATTCATTAATGCCCGTATAATCAGACACCACAAGTCCGTCGAATTTCCATTCGCCTTTCAATACATCCCGAATCAAGAATTTACTTCCTGTCGATGGAACTCCTGCAATTTCGTTGAAAGCCACCATAAAAGTTTTTACACCAGCATCAACCGTTGCTTTGAAAGCAGGCAAATAGGTATCACGCAACACCCTTTCGGACATATCGACTGTGTTGTAATCTCTACCCGCTTCGGCAGCACCATAAGCAGCAAAATGTTTGGCACAAGCCAAGATGGTATTATTTTTAGATAAATCATCACCTTGAAAACCTTTGACATTGGCAACAGCCATTTGAATTCCCAGAAAACTATCTTCTCCTGAACCTTCAGAAACCCTGCTCCATCTTGCGTCACGGGCAATATCGACCATCGGTGCAAATGTCCAATGAACACCCGCAGAAGAAGCTTCGGTAGCGGCAATTCGAGCCGCTAATTCTACTGCTTTTGGATCAAATGAAGAAGCCATTCCCAGATTGATTGGAAAAATCGTTTTGTAACCGTGAATTACATCGTGACCAAATAGCAAAGGAATTTTTAACCTGGAGTTTTCTAAATTAATACGTTGAATTTCTCTAGTTTCCCTTGAACCCGTTGCATTAAGAATTGAGCCTACTTTCCCTTGTTGAATTCGGGTGATGAAATTATCACCTGTTTTGGGACCAGTAACCGTGCCATCGGAAGTGAATTGTACCGTTTGGTAAATTTTTTCTTCGATGGTCATTTTCGACATCAAATCGGAAACGAACTCTGCTTTTGGCTTAATTTTAATGGCTTTGCCAGCGTCCTTTTTTTGGCTAAAGCCAAAAAAAGAAACGCATAAAAGCAGTACAATCAGTTTAATTTTCATATTTTTTAATAAATTAATTTTAAAAGTTATGTTGGGTCGAAGAAAAACCTAATTTCTTTAAACCCAGCTTTACTTCTGGGGCTTGCATAAATAAATTCCAAATTAATCCCGTTCTATAATTCTCTACCATTGGAGCAATTGTTCCTTGGTCTATCGCCAAATATCTTGGTGTAACCCAATTATAATGGGGTGAAAATGCATCATAAGGACCAGCAATTCCAACTAGAGTACTCTTTTTTTCATCATACAAATAATGTAAAAATTTCATGCTTTCAGCAGGTGTATATGGAAATGAAGAAAGGGCAGCCGTTGGCGAAATAACTCCATTATCATTATTGGGTTGGTGTGCAGTGTATCCCGTTGTACCATCAGAATTTCTGGTATAACTTGCTGTGAGACCCCAACATTTATCAGAATAACCATTCCATTTATTGGGATTAGCAATGCAAAATTGATTGATGATCTTGGAATGATTTTGTGTCAATGTCCAATAATTAGCATAAGCATCTGTTAATCCACGTGGATCCAATCCCAAATAAGAATAGTGAGACCAAAACAAAGGCCCTACATTTCCTGCTGCCCCATTATAATCCAAAACCACGGGAAAACCATATTGAGAACTTCCATTTACAATTCCTCCGTTTCGTGCCCAACCTTGCTGATAAACTGCAGCAGATATTGGATGTGTTGGAGAAGCTGCACCCAAGACATAAGTTATTAAACATTCATTGTATCCTTCTAATTTGAAATTCATTTGCCAAGCATAAGTGGATGACCAATGCCAATACAAAGCATTTTCGCCTTTGGAGTACCAATCCCATTCTACGCCTTTCCAAAGATTATCTGCTTTGTTAGCTAGGGCTTGTTCATCAATAGTACCATTTTTAAAATATTCTCTAACAGTAAGTAAACCTTGACAAAGGAATGCAGTTTCAACAAGATCACCGCCATTGTCTTTGGTTCCAAATGGAATTACGTGACCTGTTTCACCATTGATCCAATGAGGCCAAGCACCATGAAATCGATCTGCTTTTTCCAGAAAATTTAATGCCATAGTCAGTCTAGAAACGGCTTCAACTCTTGGTAGAAAACCTCTTTCTATACCTACTATTATTGACATTATTCCAAAACCTGACCCTCCTGTAGCCACAATATTGGCTTCAAAACTAGGATTATCTGTAAGAAATTCAATTGTTGACAAATATTAGCCGTTGCTGTATCAAAATCCTGAATGCGGTTA
>DMHA01000302.1 GCA_003449615.1 Flavobacterium sp. | reverse complement strand
TATAATAATAAGAATACAATATTAAAAATAGAATTTAAAATTAGTGGGAAATATTTACTGAATTTTCAATAATAAATTGGGGTCTGGGCAATTTTCTAAATAATAATTCAAATCTTTTTTGCTACAAACTCCGGGATAATCACTAAAATAATCTTCCATATTTTTAATAATTTGAAAATGTAAATGTGGAGAATAACCACCATTCACAGAGGAATCGCCCAAAGTTGCCAACGTTTGCCCTTTTTTATAGAGAGTTCCAATTTCTAAATCTTCAATACTTTCAATGGATAAATGTCCATATAAGGTGTAGAAATTTTGATTTTCAATACTGTGTTTCAATACAATTGTCGGGCCATAATTTCCAGCTCCAGTATTGTAATCAAAACCATAAACACTTCCGTCAAGTGCAGCTAAAACAGGTGTTCCAGCTTTGACCCACAAATCCATTCCAATGTGGATGTTTCTTTCTTCTTGCTGATAGTCATTAAAAATTAGGCTTGATTTGTACAAATTTCTTTCTTCATTATAGCCTCCAAAAGCTACTTTAGCCTTGTTTTTATGGAGGAAATTTTCGATAAAAGTTTCAAAATCATTTGGATTTTTCAATTCAATATGTTCCAATTCAGGATTTGAAACAGACAAATCAATAGGAATATATTGCGAAAAAAGAATTGATTTATCAATTACTTTACAGTTTTCAAATTGCAAAAAGAGGTTTTCTAAAGTTGGCATAGACGATACTTTATTATTCAATGGTCATCGATTTTAGCTTGGTTCTATAGGCTTCAAGAGCATAAGATTTGGAAATAAAACCAAAATATTTTCCGTTTTTTAACACTGGCAAAAAGTGGACTTTTGTTTTTTCGAACTTATTCATTACCGTTTCCATACTATCTGTTGGGTAAATAATATCAATAGGTTCTCGCATAACTTCTTTTATCAAAGTATATTTTACCCGATATGAATTGAATATTATTTCCCTAATATCATTGAAGTGCACCACGCCAAAAAGTTTCTTTTCAGAATCGACAACTGCAAAAATAACCTGATCGGAATGTGAAATTAAATCGACCAATTTTTCAAGATTTTCGCCTGGTGACACCGTCAAATAATCAGTTTGAATAATCGCATTGGTGTCTAAAGTCGAAAGGATATTGGTGTCTTTGTTACTGGTAAAGGCATTTCCTTTTTTGACCAAATTTTTTACATCGAGCGAATGTTTTTCAAACCGTTTTGAAATGGCAAAACTCATCGATGCCACAATCATTAATGGAATCATCAAAGCGTAACCACTTGTAATTTCAGCAATTAGAAATATAGCAGTCAAGGGAGCGTGAAATAATCCAGAAAGAATTCCAGCCATTCCTACCAATGTAAAATTACTAACAGGTAATGCGGTAAGTCCTGTATGGTTTAAAAATTTTGAAAAGAAAAAACCTATATAAGAACCCAAAAACAGGGAAGGAGCAAAATTGCCACCATTTCCGCCACTTCCCAAAGTGATGGCTGTTGCAAAAACTTTGAGCATCATTGTTAATCCAATAAATAGCAAAAGAACCCAGCTGTTATTTCTAAAACTACTAAACAAGGTGTTTTCAAGTAGTTGTCCCGGATCATTTTCGGATAATATTTTAATACTTTCATACCCTTCGCCAAATAATGTGGGAAAAATAAAAATCAAAACTGCCAAAATCGAAGCGCCAAAAATTGCTTTTTTGTAGGGAGTAAATCTAAGTCGGGCAAATAAATGTTCTATTCTCTGGAAATTTATTGAATAATATACTGAAATAAATCCCGTACAAATCCCGAGCAAAATATAATATGGAATATTATGATAATCAAATTCTTGTTGCTGTTTAAATGATAATAAAACAGTTTCGTCTAACGCAATTACGGAAACCAAAGCACCCGTTGCTGCAGCAATCATAATGGGGGTAAAAGCTGAAATACTGACATCTACCAATAAAACTTCGATAGCAAATAAAACGCCCGCAATGGGTGCGTTAAATGCCGCTGCAATTCCTGCAGCAACGCCACAACCAATAAGTAAAGTTCTGTCTTTGTAGCTTAATTTGAACCGTTGTGCATAGTTGGAACCAAAGGCTGCACCTGTTATGACAATGGGACTTTCTAATCCAGCCGAACCGCCTAAACCGACTGTAAGTGAGCTGGTTATGATTTGGGCATACATTTGTTTTTTGGGAATAATACTTGCTTTTTTGGCAACAGCATGTAATATTTGTGAAGTTCCTTTTTCTATTGTTCCACCCAAAACCCTTTTGACCACAAAAACAGTTAGAAAAATTCCGATTATTGGCAAAATACTGTTGATGAAACTTAATTTTAAAATTCCGTTGATGTAAGTGGCAAATTGGAAAACCCAATGGGCAAAAGTTTTCAAAACTATTACGGCAAATGCAGCTAAAATACCAACTAAAACGCTTGAAAGGAAAATAAACTGTTTATTCGATAGCTTATTTTGGGCTAAAACAGTATAATTTTCAAGTTTATGAATGAATTTATTGGGCATTTTTATTTTTGATAATTATGCAAAACTACTATAATTTTAAGCTCAAATTATATTTTTTAGTGCTTCTTTTGCACTCAAAGGTTTTAAATTAGTATTTGCTACAAAGTTCCTTACTGCTTCCGGATTTGTTTTTGCATATTCTCGCAAAGCCCATCCAATGGCTTTTTGAATGAAAAACTCATTGGAATTTTTGTGTTTTTCACATTCTGATTTCAATAAATCGAAATTGGTTTTTTGTTTGTAACCCAATTGAAAAAGAATTGCACTGCGGTTGAGCCACATATTATTGGAATTTGAAAATCGTTCAATCACCTTTTCAGTTTCCAATGGAAATTCTATTAAATATTCGCCCAAAATGTTTTTGGCAATAGTATCCACACTGTCCCACCATGAGTTTGTAACAATCATATTTTCAATGAGTTGAATATCATTTTTTACATATTCCCCTTTGATTTGTTTGATCAAAATTTCGATGGCACAATACTGCAATTCTCTTTGGGGTTTTGAGTATAATTCTAAAGCAATTGCTCTTGGGTTTTCTGAAATATCTAATTGGTGTTCTTTGCTTAAGGCTTTGAAAATATGTCTTCTTTCTTCGGTTTTTATTCCAAAAAACAAAAAATGATTGCGCATATACTTTGCCATAGCAAAAGAATTATCTGGATTGCTTTTTTTTTGAAAAGCAGTTTCTAAAGAAGTTATAAAATTCATTTTGTAAAAATTCAATGGCAATTCAAAAATGTTTAAATTGTTTAAAGTTGTTTAAAAGTTTAATGGTTTAGATGAAAAAAAACAGCAATTTCAATGGCAATGGCAATGTCAATAAAACCAATATAAAAAATCTAAATTTGTCTTGATACTTAATACTCAAATCTTAAT
>DMHA01000180.1 GCA_003449615.1 Flavobacterium sp. | reverse complement strand
ACCTTTTCAACTGAAATATTTTTTAAAGAGGTCATAACGCTCCCACTATTGTAATCTCGTTTGAAAGGCTCTATTGTTAGTCCAGTTGTGTTATAACCAATATAATATTCTCCTTTGTATGTTTCTCCCGAATTGTCTAATGTCCAACCTAATACTTCTATTTGGTGGTCGGTTGTTATCGTTACCGTTTTAGTATAAAGCGGTGTTCTACTCGCAGTATTCCAAAGCAACAATTCTATATTGCCTGTGCCATCAAAATCTAATAACACTCGATTGATTTTAAAAGCTGTATTTTTTGCATTGGAAACTTTAATTCGATACCCCACAAAACCAATAGGCAACGTTTCTAATTCTGTTTTCTTTGTTGCGTTTTTGAATAACACATCTCTTTCTAAAAAATCATAACTAGAAAAAACCTGATTTACCACATTTGAAATCGCACTTTTTTTAAGCGTTACAAGCAACTTATTAAAGTCCTTATCCGAAATATCATAGTAGTCTTGATTGTCTTTTATAAACTCAATCTTTGCATACGGATTGTCTGTTGCAAAATATCCTGATTCGCTTGCCAAATTATCAACATCTACAATAGCATAGTCAGGATTGTAAGGTTGATTAAACCCTACAAGACCTACTAATGCTGTTTGTATTTTATTGATATTTACCATTTAGACAATAGCAAAAGCTAAAATTGGAGTTGCAGACGCAGTACTCAAAGGTGCTTTCACAAACGCCAAATCTTGCGAAACTTCGTATTGTGTAACAACATCTTGACTATATCCGTTGTTGGCGGTATCATCAGCACCTACTGAATAAAAGTGAAGTCCGTAAACTTCGCCATCAACAGGGTTCAAAATGTTTGTGTAAGTTGCCAAAGGTGCGGCACTTGAATCGCCTCTTCTGTTTTGAACAGGAATCCAAGGCAAAGTAGCTACTGTTCCATTTGGAACTACTATCCAAAAACCTTTAGAATAAGCAGATACTAAACCTGATGCTAAAGCTCCTAATTCAACCGAGTGAATAAAAGTTACTCCGTTAAATTGGAATGAAAGGTTCGTGTTATTAGAAGCTCCTTGTGCGGCTTGAAACTCAAATTTAGCATAAGAGATACTATCACAGAAAATAGTTGCTCCGTCAGGATATTTATTTGCGTTCAATGCGATTTTTGTGATTTGAATTGCTCTTGTTTCTTTTGCCTCTGCAATTTCAAACACATCATCGGTTGCATCAAAAGTTCCCTCTGCTGTTGCAGTATTAACTCCTGAACGGTTGGCGAATAAATAAGCGGTAGCCGCTGTTTCGTAACCCTCCATAAAGTTGGCTACAATATTCGCCAATTCTTGATTCATCTGCTCTTGTGCATCATAAATAGAAATGTCAGCCTGTTTCAATGACATATTAAATTTATCTGTATAAGAACTCCAAGTCGGTGTCAAAGTAGCTGTGTCTTGCTTTGCTCCTGTGTGGTTGTGTGTTCTTGCACTACCTAAAGCACGAACTGCTCTAGTGGCATAGTTAGTTTCAATTACTCTATCTTCACGTGTTCGTAACACATCGTAGTTAGGAAACATAATTGGGGACATACTTCTCAAAGCCAAGTATGTTGCTGGAAATCTGAAACGTAATTCAGATGATTGAAATGAAGCGAATAATTTCGCTTGGGCCTTAACTAAATTTGCAGATGTTTTATTTGCCATTGCGTTTTTATTTTAATGTTAAAAATTATATTTTTGGCAAGTCCGCCTATTTCCGAATTAACATTACCGCAATTCAACGACAAATATATAAATAAAATCTAATAAAAATAAAAAAACCTATAAAAATAATTTATAGGTTTAGTTTTATTATTCAATTGGTGTTTTTACATATCGTTTTCTACCAGAGTATTTGCTTAAATATTTTTGATTTTATTGTTTTACTTTAGCAAATTTTATCAATTCATTTTGTCTTTCTAAAAAAGCATCTTGTTTTACCTTTTTTGCTTTTTTTCTTAAAAATAAATTCAAGAACCATTCTATGAAGTTAAATAGCCAAATCATACTTTTAAAGTGCCATCTTTTATCATTCTCGCCATTTGAGTATTCTTTTCGGAATCGTTCCAACCGTTTTTCTGTGCCATTTTCTCAAACGCTTCAAAACTTCCTGCTGTTGGTGGTGCTTTATCATCGCCTTTTCCTGCCCCGCCCTCTACTTTTGCCAAATATGGTGTCGAGAAGTTTGTTACCCAAGTGCCGATGTCCAAAGGCGATAACGTCCTTTCATCTTTCAAAACTTCTCCGTTTTGTTTTACAACGGTCTTTCCGTCTTCCCTTTCAAAAGAAAATCCTTTCTCTTTAGCTTCGGTAAAAATTGTCGATTTTGAAACAAGTGTATTGTCTGGAATGTGTTTTGTGAAATCGCTTTTAATCTCTGATAACAAGTTTTGTTTTTCAATGTTTGTTTTGAATTGGTTAAACTCATTCTCTTTTTCAATTAAATTAGACTGCAATTTCTCAAAATCTGTTTTCAAACTCTTAAACCGTTCTTCTGGCTCAATTTTACTCTCTGATTCTACTTTAGTTTTGATAGCATTTACCAAATTGTCCATTGTTTTACCTTGAAAATCCAGCCCTAATGCGTTTCGTTGCTCTTTTACTGCAATCTCAATAGCCATAGTAACACTTTCTCTTTTAATATTGCTTATTCGCTCGTCATAAATAGATTTTTTCTCTATAAATAACTCTGATAAGTCAATACTATGACTTTCTTCACTTGTAATCATTTCTAATAACTTTCCGTTTTCAATCCCTAAAGATTGTTCGATTTCTGTGATGTTTTCTAAAGCCATTACTCTTTGTTTTTAGATTCTGCCAACATTTCAGCTATTTTGTCTTTCTTCCACAAATGATGAGGTTTATTGCCTGTCAATGCCAAATATTCAGCTTTCATATCCTCTAGTTCATTATTCACTTCCTCGAATTGTGCGTACTCTTTCACTTCTTTGAATGGTTTTTTATCCCAATACAATTTAGTGGCTTTTTCGTCCAACTCATACAACAATCCATTGATGCCCGATTGCGAGTTAATCTTTTCTGCATAATCGTGATGCACCGTGTGCAAATCACGCTCCAATACCTTAATATCGGTTGTAAAAGCCGTTCCGCTTAATCTGCCGAGCTTAAATAATTTGTAAATTCCTACCTGATTCATAATA
>DMHA01000184.1 GCA_003449615.1 Flavobacterium sp. | reverse complement strand
CCTTCTTTGATTAATTCTGGGAAAAATTGCAAGAAAAATGTAATCAATAACAATCGAATGTGCATACCATCGACATCGGCATCGGTCGCAATTACAATGTTGTTGTAACGCAGGTTTTCCATATCGTCTTCGATGTCTAAAGCCGCTTGCAACAAGTTGAATTCTTCGTTTTCATACACAATTTTCTTGCTCATTCCGTAAGAATTCAATGGCTTTCCACGCAAACTGAAAACCGCTTGGGTATTCACGTCACGCGATTTTGTGATGGAACCCGAAGCCGAATCTCCCTCGGTAATAAAAAGGGTGCTTTCGAGATTTCTTGGATTTTTGGTATCGGTAAGATGTGCCCGACAATCTCGTAATTTCTTGTTGTGCAAATTGGCTTTTTTAGCTCTGTCTTTTGCCAATTTTCGAATGCCAGAAAGTTCTTTTCGTTCCCTTTCGGCTTGCATAATTTTACGCAAAAGCGCATCGGCAGTTGCTGGATTTTTATGCAAATAACTATCTAATTTATTTTTTACAAAATCATTGACGAAAGTACGAACAGAAGGCATTCCGGGTTCTGAACCCATTTCAGTAGAACCTAATTTGGTTTTGGTTTGCGACTCAAAAACAGGTTCCATTACCTTGATACTAATGGCGGTAACAATGGATTTTCGAACATCCGAAGCCTCAAATGGTTTGTTGTAATATTCTCGAATAGTTTTCACGATGGCTTCACGATAGGCAGCCAAATGTGTCCCTCCTTGTGTGGTGTTTTGTCCGTTGACAAAAGAGTGATATTCCTCGCTGTATTGCGTTTTACTATGCGTCAAGGCAATTTCGATGTCGCCTTCTTTCAAATGAATGATTGGATATTCTAAATCTTCGACATTGATGGTTTCTTCTAATAAATCTTTCAATCCATTTTCAGAAAAATATTTTTCGCCGTTGAATAAAATCGTTAAGCCATTGTTGAGATAACAATAGTTTTTGAGCATTTTGATGATATACTCATAGCGGTATTTGTAATTTTTGAAAATTGCTTCATCAGGAATAAAAGTAACTTTGGTCCCTTTTCGTTTGGTAGTTTCTATAATTTCCTCTTCCAAAACCAAGTTTCCTCCTGAGAATTCGGCGGCTTTTTGCTTGTCCTCACGAACCGATTCTACGCGAAAAAAATGAGACAAAGCATTGACTGCTTTTGTTCCAACACCATTCAAACCAACTGATTTCTTGAAAGCCAACGAATCGTATTTTCCACCCGTATTCATTTTGGAAACCACATCAATCACTTTCCCGAGTGGAATTCCACGACCATAATCGCGAACTGTAACAGTTTTATCTTTGATGGTTACTTCGATGGTTTTCCCAGCTCCCATCACGAATTCGTCGATGCAATTGTCTAGGACTTCTTTGAGCAAAATATAAATACCATCATCGGGCGAGGAGCCGTCGCCTAATTTTCCGATGTACATTCCAGGACGCATTCGGATGTGTTCTTTCCAGTCGAGTGAGCGGATATTGTCTTCGTTATATTGGGCTTGATCTGACATTTTGAGTTTTATCGAATTTAACTGTGTTCTGTTAGGTCAAAGCTTTTCTCATTGACCTCGAGTTTGCTAATGTAGTGTAATTTGATAAAAATTGAAAGTGAGAAATATCAAAGTTATTAAGAATCTTTTTGACAAAGGATTTTGGATTTTAGAATAAAGAAAATAGAACAAAGATTTATTGAATTGCCATTATATTGAACTCTAAAATCCATCAATAATTTTGATCAGCTTTCTTTTGAATAAAAGTAATAAAAAATAGTACACAAAATTTCAAAAAAAACCACCCCGAAATATCGAGATGGAATTGATTCGTTTCAAAAAAAATTACACTTTTTTTGGATTCTTAACCTGTTGGTCTGTAATGGCAATTTTCAATACTTCGCTCATCTCCTTGACGTAATGAAAAGTCAAGCCTTCGATGTATTTTGGTTTAATTTCATCAATATCGCTTTTGTTTTCGCTACACAAAATAATTTCTTTGATATTGGCTCTTTTGGCAGCTAAAATCTTTTCTTTTATGCCGCCAACTGGTAAAACTTTTCCTCTCAAAGTAATTTCTCCCGTCATTGCCAATCCTTTTTTTATCTTTTTCTGTGTCAGAACTGAAACTAATGAGGTAAGCATTGCAATTCCAGCACTTGGTCCGTCTTTTGGCGTAGCTCCTTCTGGAACGTGCAAATGAATGTTGTGTTTGGTCAACATCTCTGGATTTAAACCTAAAAATTCAGCATTGGCTTTGATGTATTCTAAAGCAATTGTTGCCGATTCTTTCATTACATTTCCTAAATTTCCTGTAATGGTCATCGTTCCTTTTCCCGGAGAAATCAAGGATTCTATGAAGAGAATGTCGCCACCGACACTCGTCCAAGCCAGTCCAGTGACTACTCCAGCAACATCGTTACTTTCATATTTATCTCTTTCTAATCTGGGAATTCCAAGCACTTGCACAATATCTTCGTTGGTTACTTTCTTGTTGTATTCTTCTTCCATTGCAATGGATTTGGCTGCATTCCGAATGACTTGTGCAATTTTGGCTTCCAATCCTCGAACGCCAGATTCACGGGTGTAACCTTCGACAATTTTCTCTAATTGTTTTGGTCCAATTGACAAATCCTTAATTGTTAGTCCGTGTTCTTTCAGTTGTCGTGGAAACAAATGCTGACGGGCAATTTCAATTTTTTCTTCAATAGTGTAACCCGACATTTTTATGATTTCCATTCGGTCTCGCAACGCAGGTTGAATTTCCGCCATATTGTTGGAAGTGGCAATAAACATCACTTTCGATAAATCGTAACCCATTTCGACGAAATTATCATAAAACGAATTATTTTGTTCAGGGTCTAAAACTTCCAACAAAGCCGATGAGGGATCTCCTTGATGACTGTTTGATAATTTGTCTATTTCGTCTAAAACAAAAACTGGATTTGAAGTTCCTGCTTTTTTCAAACTTTGAATTATTCGTCCCGGCATTGCGCCAATATAGGTTTTTCTGTGTCCGCGAATCTCTGCTTCATCTCGCAATCCTCCCAATGATATTCTCACATATTCTCTTCCTAAAGCTTCGGCAACCGATTTTCCAATGGATGTTTTTCCCACTCCCGGAGGTCCTGTGAGGCAAATAATTGGCGACTTCATATCATTTCTCAATTTCAATACTGCCAAATGTTCGATCATTCTTTTCTTGACCTCTTCTAATCCAAAGTGGTCTCTGTCCAGAATTTTTTGAGCCCGTTTCAAATCGAAATTATCTTTAGAATATTCGCCCCAAGGTAAGTCTAAAAACAATTCCAAATAATTTCTTTGCATACCAAAATCAGGTGCTTGCGGATTCATTCGACGCATTTTTGACAATTCTTTTTCGAAATGTTTTTGCGTTTTTTCGTCCCAATTTTTGGTCTTGGCTTTGACACTCATTTCGTCCATTTCCTGCTCTTGCGAAACGCCACCCAATTCTTCTTGAATGGTTTTCATTTGTTGATGAAGGAAATATTCGCGTTGCTGTTGGTCTAAATCAAAACGAACTCTGGATTGAATGTTGTTTTTCAATTCCAATTTTTGCAACTCGGTATTCATATAACGAAGCGTCTCCAATGCTCTGTCTTTCAAAGAATTAATGGACAAAAGATTTTGTTTTTCCTCAACAGACAAACTCATATTGGAAGTCACAAAATTGATTAGAAAAGATTGGCTTTCAATGTTTTGAATAGCAAATGTGGCTTCGCTTGGAATGTTCGGATTCTCTCTAATAATTTGGATTGCTAATTCACGCACTGAATCGAGAATTGCTAAAAATTCGGTGTCTTTTTTGGTTGGTCTTTTCTCTCCAACATCTTTAATATTGGCAGTAAAATAGGGTTTTTCAGAAACAACTGATTCTATTTGGAAACGCTTTTTCCCTTGAAGAATAACGGTTACATTGCCATCTGGCATTTTGAGAACACGCAAAATACGTGCAACAGTTCCTATTTGGTGTATATCGTTTTTGGTGGGATCTTCAATTTCTTCGTTCTTTTGGGCAACTACCCCGATAATTTTTCCTGCCGCATAAGCGTCATTGATTAAATTTATCGATTTGTCGCGACCCGCCGTGATTGGGATTACAACTCCAGGAAATAAAACCATATTTCGCAATGGTAAAATAGACAAATTATCTGGTAAATCTTCGTTATCCATTTCCTCCTCGTCTTCGGGAGTCAATAAAGGAATTAATTCAGTTTCGGTATCAAATTCTTGGAGTGACAGATTGTCAAGTGTGTGTATTTTATGGTTTGACATATAATAATTTAAGTCTTTTTGTCATTAAATGATTCATTCGGGCAACAAATATAAGGCAACTGTAGATTATAATTTAATAAAAAGCTGCAAAAAGTCCTAAACTTGAATAGTACTAAAAAACGACAATCATTATGCCAAAAAAAAATCGCTCGATTTAGAACTGATGTTCAAACTTTAGCAATCTAAACTTATGGACAACTATTAAATACATCAGTAAAATATTTTATTTATATTCCCAAATACAAATTTGAAATTCTTTATAATCAATTGATATTTAAGTTTTATTGCATTAAAACAAGGTAAAAACACAGGAATATTAACACGTTACAATAACTAAAAAACTATATTAAATAGACTCAAGGATAAAATAAATAATAATAATCATATACAATACTTAAAAGGTTTATAGAGGTCATCATTTAGTTACATAC
>DMHA01000351.1 GCA_003449615.1 Flavobacterium sp. | reverse complement strand
ATTAATACATTCTTTTTCATCTGTTTATATTTAATCGGATTTAAGAATCCCTTCTTTGTAAGTAGCAATGGCTCTATCTCTAGCGAAAGCGTGTTCTATCATTGGCTCAACATATCCCAAATCAAATTCGGGAATCCATTTACGGATATAGATTCCTTTTTCGTCGAATTTCTGGAGCTGAATTTCGGGATTGAAAACTCGGAAATAAGGTGCTGCATCGCAACCCGTTCCCGCCGCCCATTGCCAGTTACCCACATTTGCCGACAAATCGAAATCTAATAATTTCTGTGCAAAATAAGCTTCACCCCATTGCCAATTGATTAATAAATGTTTGCAAAGAAAACTCGCTACCACCATTCGAACACGATTGTGCATATAACCTGTTTGGTTCAATTCCCTCATTCCAGCATCGACCATTGGATAACCTGTTGTCCCTGAACACCAACGCTTGAAATCCTCTTCATTATTCCGCCACTGAATTCCGTCATAAGCCGATTTAAAATTGTGCGTAACCACTTTTGGAAAACTGAACAAAATTTGCATAAAAAATTCTCTCCAAATCAATTCACTCAAAAAAACATCATTTTTACGAACAGCCCAATTCACTAATTTTCTAATACTTACGGTTCCAAAACGCAAATGTGGCGAAAGATGTGAAGTGGAATCAAGAGCAGGAAAATCACGGGTTTCGTGGTAATTAGAAACATTTTTGAGATTATGAGGAATGACTTTTATAGTGCTTTCTACAAATCCTATTTGTGCCAATGTTGGAAATGTAAAATTGTTTTTATGGAAATTGGAAAACTGTTCCAAGGCATCATATTCTTTGACAGGAGCTACTGATTTGTATTTTTCCAGCCATTTATTTTTGTAGGGAGTGTAAACCGTATATGGCAATCCATCGGCTTTTGTGATTTCTTTTTCCTCGAAAATCACTTGGTCTTTGAATGAAAAGCAAGTTGTTTTATGGGTTGCCAATAATTCGCCAATAGCCAAATCCCTTTTGATTGCATAAGGCTCGTAATCTTTATTAAAGAAAACTTCTTTGACATCAAATTCTTGAATAAGCTCTTGCCAAACTTGCTTGGTTTTACCCTTTTTGACTAAAAGTGAACTTCCAAATTCCTGAAGTTTGGAGTTTATTTTAGAAAGAGAATCGTGGATAAATCCTACTCTAGCATCATCTTTTGGTAAACTATTTAAAATTGCCTCATCAAAAATAAACAAAGGAATAACCGGATATTCCGATTGCAATGCGTGAAACAAACCTACATTATCTTCTAGTCGTAAATCTCTTCTAAACCAAAAAATGGCAATTTCTTGTTTGTTCATTATTTGGAATTAAAGATTTCATCGACTTTAACCACTCTATAATCGAAGATTTCTTTCAGTTTATTTTTCACAACAAGTGAATTCATTATTCGTCCGATGAACCCTAACGGCAAAGCATAATGCACCAAATCGGTCATTTTTGTACCCTTATCGGTGGCTTCAAAAAAGTGTTTGTGATGCCATAAAGTGTATGGGCCAAAACGTTGTTCATCGATGAAATATTCCTTGTCTTTCACGAAAGTGATTTCGGTAGTCCAAGACAATTTCAAGCCCACAAGTGGGGAAACTTTGTATTGAATAATTTGTCCAGCATACATATTCTTTTCGTCGAAATCTGTAATTTGAAATCCCATAGTTTGAGGAGTAATTTTCTGCAAATTCCTTGGACTCGAAAAGAAAGCCCAACATTCTTCGATGCTTGCATTTACATATTGCACTGTTTCTTTTTTATAAACTTTCATATAACTTATTTTCTTATTAACCCTAACAGGGTCTAAAACCCTGTCAGGGTTGATTATCTCTTATTTTTCTATTTTTTTTATTAAAACCAAACTCATTAGTAACATCGAAAAAGCATAGCCGACATCCTCAATGGGTATGGTTCCTAATCGGATTCCCAAATTTTCACTATTGTTATAAGACACAACCGGTTCGTCGATAAAACTTCCTGTTAGAATTCCATTAACAATTGAAAATGGGATAAGCACAATAAGAAAAGTGAGGAAATAGGTATTCAAAATATCAGGAACTTTGAAGACCGTATAGGTCAATACCAATACTAAAACGCTATAATTCACTAGGGTGTACCATTTATCATAGTGAAATACAATTGTGGGTAAAAGGATAATCATTAAAATCCAATAAATAATTCGAACCGTTTTATCCGACAAGGAAACCTTGGGCAAAAAGTAATGAAAAGCAAAATGAATAAAGATACTAGCGTACGGAATACAGATAAAAAACAACCATTCTTCGATGGGCAAATCGAAAAACTCAATTCCCGAATGGTAACGAGGATTGAAACTCCAAACGCCTATTTTAGTAAAAATTATATCCCAAACAATGAAGAAAATAGCGGTTATAATTATTGAAGAAAATACGGCTTTCCATCGTTTTATATATTTCATCCTGTTTTCAAAACTATACAAAAAGGGTATAATTAAGGAAGCGATATTTAAAATGAGATATAACGACAT
>DMHA01000291.1 GCA_003449615.1 Flavobacterium sp. | reverse complement strand
TTGCAATATTACAACAAAAATTTTAATGTTTGAATGAGGTTTCCCGTAAACTTAATAATTTTCTTTTCATTACATTTCGAGCAAAATAAAATCAACATAAAAATCAACATAAATAACTTATAAAATGAAGAAAATTTTAGGATTGGATTTAGGGACAAATAGTATTGGATGGGCATTGATTGAAATTGATCACGAAAATAAAATAGTTAGAATATTAGGATTAGGTTCCCGTATTTTGACGATGGATGCTGCAGAAATTGCTAAATTTGAAAGTGGAGCTAAAACAGAAAGTTCTGCCGCTAAAAGAACTACTCAACGTTCTCCAAGAAAACTTAATGAAAGATACTTATTAAGAAGAGACAGACTTCATTGTGTCTTAAATTTATTAAATTCTCTTCCTAGTCATTACAAATTATCTATTGAATTTGAAAACGATAAAGGGAAACGAAGCGGAAAGTTTAAAAAAGGAACAGAAGAAAAATTAGCATTTTACCAAGATGACAATGGAAAATTCCAATTCTTGTTCAAAGATGCTTATCATCAAATGGAAAATGATTTCAGGAAAAAATACCCTGAAATGTTTTATCAGAAAAGAAATGGCAACCAAACTAAAATTCCTTACGACTGGACATTATATTATTTAAGACACAAAGCAGTTACCGACAAAAATTTTGAACTTACCAAAGAGCAATTAGCCTGGATTACTTTGAGTTTTAATCAAAAAAGAGGTTATGAAAAAGTAATTGGTCAAGATGAAAAAGTGCAAAAAGAAGGAGAATTAACCGATACTTTTGTTGGAAAAGTACACAGCGTTACTAATGTTGAAAATGAAGATGCTTACGAAATTGTTTTGGTTGATAACAATAATGAGGCAATTCAACTTTTCAAATATAAAGAAGAAACAAAAATTTCTATTACAGAAGTTGGAGATTTAAAAGAGGTTGAAATTGTTTCAAAGTATGATGAAGAAGGTACTATCGACAAGAAGAAAACGGAATATATTATTAATGAAGTTCGTGAATTTACAATAATCGATGTTAGGAATACTGGACGAAAAATAAAAGAAAATTACGTCTTTGAAGTTGAACTTGAAACGGGTTGGATAAAAGAGCAACAAAGCAAGTTCACACCTAAATGGAAAGATGCTAAACGAGATTTTATCATTAAAACCAAATATGATGAAAATGGAATCAGGATACCAAAAGGTGCTGACAAAGGAAGAAATATCAATATTCCGAAAGAAGAAGATTGGACTCTGCTGAAACTGAAAACTGAAACTTCAATAACTTCTTTCAATACAAAAAATAACACCATAGGAGTTGCTTCTTTTGTATATTTTAACCTTCTACAAAACCCTAAACAGAAAATCAAAGCTGATTTAATTACGGTTATTGAAAGAGATTATTACCGGGATGAATTAGATGTTATCTATAAAAATCAGGAACAATTTCATCCTGAATTAAAGAACAGAAATTTGTACGAACAAGCTGTGCAACTTCTTTATCCAAATAACAGCAGTCATCAGAAAAGAATTAAGGAGTTTGATTTTAATCATTTGATTAAAGAAGATGTTTTATTGTATCAAAGAGATTTAAAATCGAAGAAATCTCTGATTGCTGATTGCGTGTACGAGAAAGAAAACTTTGAGCGTACAGATGAAAAAACTGGGAAGAAGTATAAAAATCCATTAAAAGCAATTCATAAATCTAATCCTCTTTATCAGGAATTCAGACTTTGGCAGTTTATCAAAAGGCTTAAAATAATTAAAAAAGAAGAAATTGTTAATGAAGAAATTAAAATCAATTTTGATGTTACCGCTCATTTATTGACAAGCGAACTAAAAGAAGAATTGTATGCTTTTTTAAATGATAAGGAAAGCGCAACAGAAAAAGATATTCTCGGGTTTCTAAATAAAAGGTATAAAGATTTAGATATAAATTCTGAAAGTTACAAATGGAATTTTGCCTCTGAAAAGGAACCTTGTAACCCAACGAGATATAAATTCATTCTTCTTTCAAAAAGAGTTCTGGGTTTAAAATATAAAGATTTCCTTACTACAGAAAACGAATACAGCCTCTGGCATTTCTTTTATTCAGTGAAGAAAAAGGATGAATTTAATAAAGGGTTAAAGAATATAATTAGCAGATTACTTGATAAATCAAATTTATCTCAAGATTACCTGAATGAGTTGATTAAAAGTTTTAGCTCTTTTGGTGGTTACGCCAATGATTATGGCACTTATTCGGAAAAAGCAATCAAAAAGATGTTACCATTTTTAAGACTTGGAAAATATTGGAATGAAAAGGATGTTGAGAATATTTTATCAAAAGCAAATCAAGAAGTAAAGCAAAAAGTTTTAGATAAAGAAGAAATCAATGGCGAGTTAAAAGACTTCCAAGGTCTTTGGGTTTCAAGTTCTTGTTATTTGGTTTATGGACGCTATGCGGAAGTTGGAGAGGTACAGTTTTGGCAGTCGCCCTATGATATTGAGAATTATTTGAAATATGAATTCAGGCAACATTCTTTAAACAATCCTACTGTAGAAAAGATTTTGGTGGAAACTCTGCACGTTGTAAAAGATATTTGGAAATATTACGGGCATGAAATTGGAACTGACGAAGAAGGGCGAATTATTTACAACAAATTATTCGACAGAATTCATATTGAATTAGGTCGGGAAATGAAGAAGAACAACAAGCAAAAAGAAAAAGACGATAAGAATAACAAAGAAAACAGAAAAGCAAATGAACGAATTGTTGAGCTTCTAAGAGATTTAAAAAGAAATAATTCTTCACTTCAGGAAAAATCTCCTTTTCAGCAAGAGAAACTGAGGATATTGGAAGAAAGTCTATTGTCATCAATAGAATATGATAAGGAAACCACGGAATATGAATTATCTAATGGGAAAATTACTAAAAAGGAAATCAAAGAAATAACAGCCAAAGAGTTTTCTAAAATTAGCAAAAGTGATTTTGAACGATACAAACTTTGGTTAGACCAACGCTATCAATCGCCTTACACTGGAAAGTTTATTAAATTATCTGATTTGTTTGACCGAAAAAAATATGAAATTGAACATATTTTTCCACAGGAACGCATCACGTTAAATGCTCTTTTCAATAAAATAATTTGTGAAACAGAAATCAATAAGGAGAAAAAAGCTTCCACAGGATACGCGTTTATTTCTAATGCGAAATCAAAAAAGGTTTTTTGTTCAGCACACGATGCACAGATTGATATAATTAGTATTCACGAATATGAAGAATTAGTAAAAAATAATTTTTCTGGAAAGAAAAGAGAAATTTTATTGAGTAAAGAAATACCAGAAGAGTTTACCAATAGCCAATTGAACAACAGTCAATACATTTCTAAAATGGCAATGAAGTTGTTGAGCAACATTGTAAGGGAGAAAGACGAAGATACTTTCCGCTCCAAAAATGTTTTAGCAACAAACGGCACAATTACCTCAACATTAAAAAGACATTGGCAATTAAATGATGCTTGGAACGAAATTATTTCTCCACGTTTTAAACGATTAAATCAATTAACAAATTCTAATTTATTTGGAGATTTCAGAGAAATAAATGGACACAAAGTTTTCATAAATACAGTTCCAGAAGAAGCTAATAAAAATTTTGAACCAAAGAGAATTGACCATCGTCATCACGCTTTAGATGCTTTGATAATTGCATTGACTACCGAAAATCACGTTCAATATCTCAACAATATTTCATCACAAGAGAAAAATGATGAAGAGAAATTAAAAACAAGAAAAGGAATTAAATTTCAATTAACAAATTCCAGAAAAGGTTTCAATGATGAAAAGGAATGGTACTTTTTGCCACCAGCACAAATAAAAACCAAAGACGGTATTGTTGAGTTTGAGTATCAATTTGGAGAAGCTAAAGGCAAAGTGTTTAAAGAAATTGCTCTAAATTCACTCGAAAATACCATTGCAAGTTTCAAACAAAAAAATCGAGTTATTCGCCAAAGATGGAATAAGTATTTAAAATCTGAGGATGGAAAACTCAATATTGAAAAACAAGAAGGATTGAAAGAAGTGGTCAATTATAATGTTAGAAAACGTCTTCACGAAGATACTTTTTATGGAAAAGTAAAATTGCAGAATAAAGTTATTTCGATAAGTCTGGAAAAGGCCTTAAATGAAAAATTTGATTTGGTTGATAATGAATTGTCGAAAGAGATAGACAATTTAAAACAGATTGATGAGAAATCAATGCAAGAAATCATTGAAACATTGAAAAGTAAATACCCAAAAATAAATGTTTACGAAAAATTTGTGGCAACACGCTTTGGAAATGAGTTGGAATCATTTGCTCAAATACCTTCAGATAAAATTATTAAAGTAATTCAATCTATTACCGATACAGGTATTCAACGGATATTGGAAAATCATCTTGATAATTATAAAGAAGTTGTTGATGACAAGACGAGATTTGATACAGAAAATGCTTTTTCTTCTGACGGAGTTAAAGAATTAAACAATAATATTGTTAAACTCAACAACGGGAAATTCCATCATTCCATTTATAAAGTAAGAACCAGCGATGCAATGGGAACTAAATTCTCAGTTTCAGATGAAGGACAAAAGAGTACAAAATTTGTTGTCACGGCCGCTGGTAGTAATGCGTTTTGTGGATTTTATCAAAAAGGAACTGATAGAAAATTCTATATTCCAACTTTAAGAGAATCCGTTGAAAGCTTAAAACAAGGTTACGAGCCTTGCCCAGCAACACATCCTGAAGAACCTGAATTCAAATTAATTTTTGTACTAAATCCAAGTGATTTGGTTTATGTGCCGACAAAAGAGGAAAAAGAAAATCCAAATTTGGTTGATTTTGATAATTTAAGAAAAGAAAGGATTTATAAATTTACTGACGGAAGTAAGAGTAATGATGGTAACATCATAATTAGTTATATACCAACTAATATTGCTACTGTCTTA
>DMHA01000342.1 GCA_003449615.1 Flavobacterium sp. | reverse complement strand
CATAATTTTTTGTAAATTAAATAACTGATATTCAATAACTTAATTATTTTAAAATATTTTTAGTACTTCTTTTTACTATTTTATATTTTGATACTATTATTGAATTAATAAGTAATTCTTTCCTTAAATTTGTGACACAAAATACAATCCTTTTATTATGAAAATCTCCATCGGAAATGACCACGCAGGACCAGAATACAAACGCGCCATCGTGCACTATTTAGAATCAAAAGGTCACGAAGTTACTAATTATGGAACTGATACCGATGCTTCTGTAGATTATCCAGATTTTGCTCATCCAGTTGCTAATGATGTTTCGGAAGGAAAAGCCGATTTTGGAATCGTTATTTGTGGTTCGGGAAACGGCATCGCAATGACGGTAAATAAACATCAAAGAGTAAGAGCGGGTTTGTGTTGGACAAAAGAAATTGCCTATTTAACTCGTTTACACAACGATGCTAATGTTCTTAGTATTCCGGCACGTTTCACATCAATTCAACAAGCGGTAGAAATTGTTGAAACTTTTTTAACTACTGATTTCGAAGGAGGAAGACATCAAACTAGGGTGGATAAAATTTGCTGTTAAAAATACTGTAACTTTGTAAAATGTTAACACAGAAAGAAATAGATATTATTATCCAAACTTTAAAACCATACAATCCAAAACGTATCGGTTTATTTGGTTCTGTGGCTAGAAATGAAGAAACTCCAACAAGTGATATTGATATTTTATATCGTTTTAATTCGCCAATTTCTTTGTTTGCTAAATTTAATATAGTGGAAGAGCTGCAATTGAAATTACATAAAGAAATTGATTTAGTATCTGAAAACGCTGTTCATCCAAAATTGAAACAATACATTTATAATGATTTAAAAATGATTTATGAATCCTAATAAAAACATTTTTAGATTGGAACACGTTTTGGAATCTATCGAAAAAATAGAATTCATTATAAAAGATTTATCTTAGTTCTTCAAATCATTTCGATTATCAATGACATTAAATAACTACAAATGTCTTAGAACCACAGTCGTCATCACTAAAAATATTTGTGTTTTTTAAACCAATTAATGTAAATTCAGTCAACGTACTGACCGAATTAATATAAATTCAGTCAACACACTGACTGAATTAACGTTTTTTTATTATATTTGCATTGTAATTCTAAAGAATTCAAAATGTTAAATTATTATAAAAGAGCAGTTTTAGCTGAATTTCGCAAAAAATTATTACCAAACAAAGTACTCGTTTTGTTAGGAGCAAGACGAGTGGGTAAAACAGCTTTAATCAAAAATTACCTAGAAACAATTCCTGCAGATTCCTATTTGCAATTAAATGGCGAAGATATTGATGATGCTAATTTGTTAAAAGAACGATCAGTAAGTAATTATAAAAGACTTTTGGCAAATGTAAATTTGTTGGTAATTGATGAAGCACAAAACATTCCAGATATAGGGAAGATATTGAAATTAATTGTAGATTCTATAAATGGTATAAAAATTATTGCTACAGGATCTTCAGTATTTGATTTATCCAATAAATTAGGAGAACCTTTGGTAGGTAGAAAAAACACAATTTATTTATTTCCATTGGCTCAAATGGAATTTGCAAACCACGAAAATTACAAAGAAACTACACAAAAACTAGAAGAACGATTGCTTTTTGGAAGCTATCCCGAACTCGAACAATATCCGGATTGGAAAGATAAAATCAACTATTTGAAAGAGGTAATCAATTCCTATTTATTGAAGGATATTTTAGTTTTTGAAGGCATCAAACAATCCAACAAAATTATGGATTTGCTAAAATTAATAGCCTTTCAACTAGGGCAAGAAGTGTCTTTACAGGAATTAGCTAGACAATTGGGTATTTCTAAAAACACGGTCGAAAGTTATTTAGATTTGCTTTCCAAAGTTTTTGTCGTCTATAAAGTGCCGGGTTTTAGTAGAAATTTACGAAAAGAAATTACAAAATCTAACCGTTGGTATTTTTACGACAACGGCATAAGAAACTGTATTATTGGCAACTTCAACCGATTGGACAATAGGACTGATATTGGTGCATTATGGGAAAATTATTTAGCAGCAGAACGCATCAAATATCAAAATTATACTCAAAAAAATGTAACTAATTATTTCTGGCGTACTTATGACCAACAAGAACTAGATTGGCTCGAAGAAGAAAACGGAAATATAAGTGGTTACGAATTCAAATGGAACGAAAACCGAAAATCAAAAATTCCTACTGCTTTCGCCAAAGCCTATCCTGAAGCTAGTTTTGAAGTGATTAACAAGCAAAATTATTTGGATTTTATAATTTGATTTGTATTTTACTAAAATATACTTTTATATTTTAGTAAAGTACGAAACAAAGCCAGATAACTAGGCGGATTACTTGAAGTAATGCAAAATTTTGATTTAAAAGAAGGATGTATCATCACACAAAATCAAACCATTAATTAAACTGTGAGTCTTTCTTAATGATTCTTAATTAATCTTAATGGTTTTAAAAAAAAGGAATGTTTGCAACATTTCCAATAGAACCAACTATTGTAATTTAAAAGTCTTATTTCAAAAAATATTAAAAAAAAAACCCTTGCGAACTTTACGAAAACTTCGCTTCTTTGCAGTTAGAAAAACATTAAAATGACCAACCTACAATTCATAGCCAAATCTGTTCAAACAGCAGCCATAAACATTCAAAACACCGTTCAATTATTGCAGGAAGATTGCACGATTCCTTTTATTTCCCGTTATCGAAAAGACAAAACAGGGAATTTGGATGAAGTTCAAATCGAACAAATTGCCAAACTTCAAAAAGAGTACGAAATCATCGTAAAGAGAAAAGAAGCCATTTTAAAATCGATTGAAGAGCAAAACGCATTGACACCTGAATTGGATAAAAAAATCCAAGAAAGTTTTGATTTGCAGGAATTGGAAGATTTTTATTTGCCGTTCAAAAAGAAGAAAAAAACCAAAGCCGATGTCGCTCGCGAAAACGGATTAGAACCTTTGGCGAAAATCATAATGGCACAAAAAAACGACGATGTCGATTTCTTGGCGACGAAGTATTTGAATGACAATATCATTAATGAAGAATCCGCTTTGCAAGGAGCAAGAGATATTATCGCCGAATGGATTAACGAAAATATTTATGTTCGTAAGCAATTGCGAAGACTTTTTCAACGGAAAGCAACTATTACAACCAAAGTAGTAAAGGATAAAAAAGAGGAGTCAGAGGCCCAAAAATTCAGTCAATATTTCGATTGGTCGGAGCCTTTGACTAAAACTCCTTCTCATAGATTATTAGCTATGCTTCGTGCTGAAAATGAAGGTTTTATAAAGTTGAAAGTCGAAGTCGATATTGACGAAGCCTACGATATTATTGATGAATTGATTTTAAAAGGACAAAGTCCAGCCACGCCCCACGTTCAATTAGCCATAGAAGATTCGTATAAAAGATTGTTGAATCCTGCCGTTTCCAACGAAGCTTTGCAAGAAGCCAAGGCAAAGGCCGATGCCAATTCGATTCAGGTTTTTGCCAATAATTTAGGGCAATTATTGTTGGCACCACCTTTAGGCGAAAAAAGAATTTTGGCGAT
>DMHA01000343.1 GCA_003449615.1 Flavobacterium sp. | reverse complement strand
ATTTACTAGAAAATAAAGGATTTTTAACATCTACTTCTTTATTGTTTTTAACGCATTTCAGTGCTTTTTCGTAATATTCAAAAGCCTCGACTTCTGTTTCAAAACACCCTAAATATTTATGATGTTTATTTATATAAATTTTTGAAATCCATTTATTATTACTTTTATTATAAAAAACACCCGTGTATTTAGAACGGCTTTTAATTTGTTTTTTATTAGCGTTTTCTCTTTGAGTGATTATCTCTAAATTTTCTACTTTGTTGTCATTACGAATAAAGTTTTTATGATTTACAACTAATTTATGTCCACAAGGTGTGTGATTTAAAAAGGAAATAGCAACTAATTGATGACACGATTTTGTTTCTAAAAATCCGTTTTTTGATAAACCGTAAATATTATAACCTTTTACATTTGTAGGTTTTAAAATCCTTTCTTTTAATAAAGAAAAAGAATTATTTTTTACACACCAAACTTTTCTGCTTAAGCTTTTAACATTGCCTAAATTAGATACCTGATATAACCCCTCGTAATCTTTAATGTCTTTCCAAACTTCCATAATACAAAAAAAAAGAATCCGTCAATGTTGCAGCATATCAGGATTCTTTAAATTAATTTTTTCTTGATTTCTAACTGCAATTAGAATTACAAATATACAAAATATAAATCAAAGGTAATAAAAAACCCGATACAAAATTGCATCGGGTTAATCAACTAATTAAAAAATGAAACTACACTACTACTACTGTACCAATATTAGATTCAAACAATAGTCCGTTACTTGCCACAAGCACTACCCCAGTACCATAAGTATTTGTAGTTTGTACTGTATAAGTACCTGCTACCGCTGTTGGTATTGTAAGCGTATAGGTTTTCGCATTTGAATCAGCCGTAACCGCAGTATGTACTACTGTCGTTCCGTTTCTCTTAACCAAGAAATCCGCTGTCAAAAATCCCCCTGCATAATGTGTTTTATCAAGCAACGTTGCCGATACTACTAATGATGTTCCAGCTACTGCTAATGGGGCTGGTGTAAACAATACATCGTTAACTCCGTCTAACTCGCCCATTGAATAATCTAATTGACCTCCTGTAATCCAAGTCGCTCTCTCCATTTCAGCCATTGATGTATCAGCTAATTGAAGCATAAACTTAAATTCACTTGGGTTTGTTCCGTCTTTGCTCACATATTTATCTGTGAATACCATTGATGTTTTAAACCCTTTCACAATACCGCTTTTGGTTTGTGTCATAATTTTAGAACCATTGATGTCATAAAAAGCTACGTTTCTAACTCCGTTTGAGTTTAATCTTCGCATTGCTTTCCAGAAGTTCATTCCTTTGTTTCTAAACATTCCCTCAAATTCATAAGGTAATTCAGCATCTACTGACTTCTCGCCTGAACCATCCGATGTAGATATTTTAGCAGCCGCATCTACGTTTTTGAAACTTTCAAATCCGTTAATAAGGATAATATCATTTTTCTTTTGTGCTATTTGAATGTTTGCCAATGTTTGCTCATCTGTATAGGTATAAGTACCTGATGACAACTCTATCGCAACCACTCTCTGCCAGTCAAATTGACAACCTTGTTGTCCTGTTCCGATTGTGTTTCCTGCTCCGCATTCCACCACATTTAATTGATTTACTAATGCCATATTATTTTATGTATTTTTGAATTAATAATTGTTGAATTGTTTTCGTGTTTGATAGCGTTATGCTATCTCCTACATAGTAGGTTTTGTCTAAAGTAAATTGTTGTATTACTAAAAACGTTTGTTCTTTTTTCATCTTAAAATCTTATTTGGCTTATGCAGTTACTAATTATTTGAATCTTAACATCAATTACAATAGCATCCCAAACATCTAAAGTAAAATTATCTTTACCGTTACCGTAGTTAGGAAACTCTTGCATATCATAATTCCCACTCCAATTTACTACACCGCACCTATCAAAACATTTTTCAATATTTCTTACTAATGGATATAATATATTTTTATAACTCATCGCCCAACGCTCCTCGTTAGTCAAACTTACTTCTGTGTTTCTACACGCTAAAACTAACTTTAAATTAGCCTCACAGGTATTACCAAAAGTTTGCTGTACAGATTTGTTTGATGTTTGATAAATCAAAGGATAAGGACTTGTGTTTGCTTTTGAATATAACTCTAGTTGCTGTTGTAAATGAAATTCGTTACCCCATTTATATATTGGCTTGAAACCATCTATTTCAGGTAGCTGTTCAAAGATTTCTGTTAATTTTTCTTCTACAACTATCATAGTCCAAAATGATTTATTACAGTTTTTGGCTGAAAATATGTTATGTCATAAACAGCTTTGTTCTTTGTCAAATAATCATATAACGATACTTCGTTACTTAAATTAATTCCATTGAAAGACATCGCTATTCCGTTCCAATTATCAGTAAACTGAACTTTGTTTAGCATCATACTACCAATATACATCTTAATAAACTTGTTCCATATAGAAACTTGTTTTATAGATGGGTCTTGTGTCGTTGCATTCTCTGACTTTGCTATCTGCATACCTGTTGTTGTATAGGTACGATAATCATTAGCCAAATAATAGAAAAAAACATAATAAGCTATTAAACTCACTTTTTTTACTCCTATCGTGTAACGCAACCCTCTCCAATCATCTTTCCCATCAACTAAATCTTTCCATTTTTGCAAGGCGGTAATTTTCCAACTACCGTCCTGCTCAAATTGGTTGTATAATTCAGTTGCTTGTGCAAATCCTAAAACATCTAACATCAATTCTGATTCCTTATCCTCAATCTCTTGTGCTAATGCACTAGATGGATTCAAATTATTACTACCTATACTTGGTTGTAAAACCGCATTAGGTATGTATAACTCTTTTCCCTCAAAGTAACTAGAATCGATTATCATTGTTTTTAGTTTTTAGGTTGCTTTGTAACTGTCATTGTGGGTTCTGCTTCTTCAATCTTTACATCTTTCGCTAACTTTGCCAACCCTTTAGTGATTAACTTGTCTGCGTGTACTTTGTGCAACAAATAAGTTTCATTACCCATTGTTACTGTTTTGTAATCCGATGCTTTGTCAAAAGTTGCAGTTCCTACAATCTTTTCTTCTTGTTCTTTAATACTGAAATTAGGCATATTTATTTAATTTTAAGTTAAGGTTTCAATAAAGCAGCTTTTACAGTCGCTAATGATGCTGACATAGCACCAGGCAAATTGTTTTTAGCCACTCTCAAAATAGAGAATACCTCGCCAATGGCTGATTTCTCATTTTTGATGAATTGGTCGTTGTAAGTTCCAAACCTTAAAATAAATCCTGAATGAATTTCTTTGTAGATTGAACTATCCATTACCACTACTGTACCTAAAGTTACTCCATTGTTAGCGAAAACTCTCAAACCATTGATTTGACCATTTTGCATATAAGGAAGTAATCTCGAATTACCATCTGTGTCTTGTGTGAACATTGTTGTTACAATATCGCTTGGGTGCATAATAGCAACATCTGCGTTAAAGTTCATTCCGTTAATTACAGATTGCAATGCAATTACTGCTAATCCGTTATCAGGAATTACTAATGTATCGTCCATTACAGATGATGTATAAGCTGTGCCGTTAGTCACAATTTGTGCTAACAAGCCTTTTTGCCACTCACGGATCACTTTATCTTCAAACAAAGATAAAATCTCTGCATAAAGCATATCATTATCCATTTCAAACTCCTCTGTCCACTCGATGCGACCTGCATATTTCTTACGAGTTGTAAGTGTACGGATGAATGTATCGCTTGTCAACGGTTTTGTTCCACCCTCAGCCACTAATGCTACTGCACCTTCTGCTGTCGCTTGCTCATTTTTAATGATTTGTTGTGGAACTTTTGCCACCTGACGGTTAGAAATTACATTTAAAATGAAGTTTTCAGGGTATCTGATTACAGAAATACCTCCCTCAAACTCATAATTCTCATTTATCGGCAATAATACTCCTGTATCATTTGTTTGTGCTGTTGCGGCAGTAAATTTAGTAGCGGCTCTCTTTGCACTAAATTCAAGTTCAAAATCTTGACCTGTTCTAATTGCTTCGCTAATTTTTGACTTGTTTTTCTCAATCGCTTTTCTCAATTGGAATTTTTCAAGGTCTGACAAACTTCTAGTCTGTTTTTTCTCCATCGCTTCCATCGCCTCTGCAATGTTACGAATTTGAGCAGCAATAGTAACCGTGTTACCATCTTTGTCTTTCTCTTCTGCACCAATAGTGGCTCTTAAAGCCTCGTTAATTGATTTAGAATAATTCTCGTCTTGGTTTTTAGCACGCTCATCTAATGCTGTTTCAAATGCCGAAACGAACTTAATTTGGTTTTCATCTAAAGTTGCACCATTTTTTTCCAATGCACTTCTTAAATTAAATTTTCCCATTCTTTTTTTTGTTTAAAAAATTGTTACTTTCCCTTTTTGTACTTCCTCTTTTACTTCCTTTGGAGTGTTCGTCGCGGCTCTTGTCGCTAAAAGATTGTGTAAATCGTTTATTTGCTCTGGACTAAATTTGTCCAAAATTGCTCTTTCTTGTAATTGATTAAAACTTCTTAATTGTGCATTCTCATCGCTCGAAAATGTTACCAATGAAATCTCTCCCAAACGTATTTCTTTAAGTATGTAAGCATCATCGGCTTCGCTGTACTCTGTTTTATCCCATACATAGTTAAACCCATACGATAATTGTCTTAATACTTTTTGTCTAACTTGAGCCATTGCCTCATCAGCATATCTAACTCCATCAATTATATCTGCTTCAAAATATAATCCGTAATCATCTTCCTGTAATACTTTTGGTCTTGCTAACATCTCTGTTTGCCTGTGTTGGTTCAAAACCAAAATAGGGTTTTTATTACTCCCAACTCCTCTTGCATTTAAACTATTTTGAGTAGCACCTTTCAAAACTATTTCATTATAGTCATTCTTACTACCCCACACTATCGGATAACCCTTAATTTCTCTTTCGTTAAACTCAAATTTAGACCGTACATTATCAATTGGCAATGCTATCGGATTTTTATATAACTCCCTATGTGCTTTAAATTCTAATATCTTATTTTCCATTGTACTTTTCTTGTAAGTTAGTATATGCCTGTGTCATATCGTGTCCACTTGCAGTCATTTTATCTAAATTGTCTATGTAAAGACCATCAGCCTCTAATCCTGCTTTTTTATCCTCTTGCAATGCTTCAATACCTGCAAAGTTAGGCTTAAACTCCCACTCACTAGGCAAATAAAATATTTTTGTCAAATCTTTCGCCACCTGCTCACAACTAGACTTTATTACATTCTGCCAAAAACTCTTTTCAGCAATCAGCTGATTGCTAAATGTAGCATTATCTTTCTTTGGTATCAACTCTTTATTAACCCCAAAAACCCCTGCTATCTTAATCGCATTCTCTAACGTTTCGTCAAATGGCTCTAATTCCTTAATAGTTCCCAATGTTTTTATAAACTGCAACGGTACACTCGACAAACCTATGAAACTCTTATCACCTATCAACCCATTTCTTTCTTGCAAGTCCTTCAACATTGTATCTCTTGTAATCGGGTCTATTGCCTCCTGCAAACTTGCTCCCCCGCCTCCTACTGGTGCTTTTGCCAATATCCCTGCATTACCATTCTTCGCATATACATTATACCTCGCCTGATAAACCGCCAATATATTATTTATATTCTTTTCACAAGCCCATAACAAACTCTTACCCATTCCACTTTCTGTTATCCCAGTAGGTGTTCTATGTAAAACATATCTAGGCGACAATTTATGCTGAT
>DMHA01000068.1:10939-12179 GCA_003449615.1 Flavobacterium sp. | reverse complement strand
TGCTTTTTGTCATGTACTTAACTCTTGTTTATAAAAAGTTTCTGGCTCCTTCTCGGGAGAAGCACTAAAATCTCCATTAACTCTCCTCTAAAATTCCAAATCTAGAAAACAATAGAAATATAGGATTTAAAATCTTTTCAACAAATCGTAATTCGTAATTCGTAATTCGTAATTTATATTTTACCTTTGAACATACAAAAAAAACACACATTATGGTTTACAAATTCAGGGTAATTCTCGATGCCGAAGAGGACATTTTTAGAGATATTGCGATACTTGCCGAAGATACTTTAGAAGATTTACACAACGCCATCTTCAATTCTTTTGGATTTGACGGTATGGAAGTGGCTTCTTTCTACACCTGTGACAACACTTGGAATCAAGAAGACGAAATTCCAATGTTTGATACGGGCGATGTTCCGGGCGAACAAAAAACGATGAGCGATTACTTGCTTTCGGATATTTTGGACAAAGAAAATACCAAAATAATTTATGTTTACGATTTCATCAGTATGTGGACTTTCCTTGTAGAACTAGCCGCTATAGAGGAAGTTGTTGCTGGAAATACGTATCCCGAAACGCTTTTCTCTGTGGGTGAAATGCCCGCCGAAGCAATGGAAAAACATTTTATTGCCGAAGACGAAGACGAAGAATACAGCGAATTTGAAGACGACCTCGACGAAGACGACCTCGATATGTTCGAAAGTGACGATAACATTGAGGATTACGGGTTTGAAGAGAATTGGAATTAGTCAAAGGGTTTAAAGGTTTAAGATTGTTTAAAAGTTTAAAATTGTTAGGATGGCTACAATAAAAAGATTTGAAGATTTAGAAATTTGGCAAGACGCAAGAAGGCTTTCAAAAGAAATAATTTTCATTTCTAAAAACACAGATTTAAACAAAGATTTTAAATTCAATGCTCAAATAAAAGACTCGTCAGGATCGGTTATGGACAACATTGCTGAAGGATTTGAAAGGAATGGAAACCTAGAATTCCGTCAATTTTTATCCACTGCAAAAGGTTCTGCGGGAGAAGCTCGTTCCCAATTATATAGAGTTTTTGATAATGATTATATCAATGAAGAAAAATTAAACTATTTAGTCATCGAATATGAAAAATTAAGCATTAAAATTCACAATTTCATCACATACCTAAATAAAAAAGACTTTAAAGGAACAAAATTCATAGATCCTCAATCTCCACCACCAATCCCTTAAACAATTAAACAACTTTAAACAA
>DMHA01000068.1:0-10877 GCA_003449615.1 Flavobacterium sp. | reverse complement strand
TTAAACAACTTTAAACTCTTAAACAGCCTTAAACCCTTAATGATAAACCTATTCAACACCCACATCGAAACATTGTCCATTCACAGAGTGGGAAACAAAAGTCGCAACGAGGCGATTTTTTTATCGGAACAAGCCTTTAATTTGAATGATGAAATCGTTCCTTTAATCAAAGAGTATTTCTTCAGACCTTTTCGTGAAAAAGAAGAAAACTATTTTCAATTTGCCCACGAAGTCGATTTGGAATACAACGATATGTTCAAAATGGCAACTCAAATTTTCGAGAATCCAAGCAACATTCACGAAGTGTCAAAGCAAATTACGACTCATTTATTCGAACAATCGAATCATCCGCACATCAAAAACGGAGAGGTTTATGTAACGCATTTGACCAATCTAAATATCGACAACAATGTGGTGGATGCGATTGGGATTTTCAAAAGCGAATTGCAATCGGATTTCTTGCAGTTTGAAGAGAAAGAATCCAACCTCGAAATGATTTTGCAACACGGAATCAACCTCAGCAAATTGGACAAAGGTTGTATCATTTTCAACTATAAAAAAGAAGAAGGTTATAAAATCTTGACAGTCGATAGCAACCGCTATGATGCCCGTTATTGGTTGGAACATTTCCTCTCGGTTGATGCTTTTGAAGACGAGAATTTCATCACCAAAAAGTACTTGAAGTTTTGTCAAGGATTTGCGAAAGACGTTGTTTTTCCTGCCGAAGACAAAAAAGAAGAAGTAATGTTTATGAATCGTTCGGTAAATTATTTTGCCAAAAACGACCAGTTTGAAGAAAGCAATTTCTTGAATGAAGTTTTAGACAATCCCGATTTAATTCCTGAATTTAAAAATTACAAAGTTGATAAAGGCGAGAAATACAGCATCGAAGATGTTACCACCTTCCCTATTGCCAATTCAGCGGTTTCGGATGCCCGAAAATCAATTAAAAACGTAATCAATTTAGATACACAAATTCAAATCAAAATGGATTTTATCAATCCGGAAAGTGCCGAAAAATATGTAGAAAAAGGTTGGGACGAAGAAAAACAAATGTATTATTACTTGGTTTATTTCAACAAAGAAGTGAAGGGTTAGTTGTTATACCCAATCCTATGACAAATAGGCAATAAACGAACATTATAAAATTGTTGTAAAACATTTTATAAAATTTGACGTACAAAAAGACAGATTTAAACTCTAAAAACATTGGTTTAGCAACAAATATTAAAGACGAAATGCAGAAAAAATTAACAAAGGAAAATCTAATTAAAGAAGCACAATTATTTTGTGTTGAACAATCAAAATTTCAGCATAAAGAATTATATGGAGTTACTGATGGAAAAGCAGTTGGGACGCTAATTGAACAAAAGTTTCAAGCGCATTTAAAATCAAAATATGATGTTACTGTTGGTTCTTCTGCAAAAGGGATAGACCTGCCTTCGGAAGACATATTAACCGACATAAAAGTTACATCCAACAAACAACCACAATCATCTTGTCCTTTTAGAGATGCAAAGCAAAAAATATTTGGACTTGGATATAACCTTTTAGTATTTGTTTACGACAAAACGGACACCCCAGAAAGTCAAACTTCAATATTAAATTTTGTAAGTTGCTCTTTTGTTTCAAAAGAACGAACAGCCGATTTTACGACAACGAGCATCTTAAATGAGATGAAGAAAGTCGGAGCAAACGAAGCTGATATCATTGCATTTCTTGAAGGAATAAAATTACCCGCTGACGAAATAGCTTTAAAACAAATCGCCCAAATCATTTTAACAATTGAAATTCCTATTGGATATTTAACAATTTCCAATGCTCTGCAATGGAGATTACAATATGCAAGAATTAGAGATTTGAAGAATGACATACCAGGTATTGACAAAATTATAAGCTATAACAAACCTGAATAATGAACTGCGAAGCAATCACGAATACCAATAAAAAAACAAACTAGAATGAGTAAAGTATTTGAAGCAAATATTACTCATCAGGTTTCAGATTTCTTAAATGACAATCTGAAAAGGTTTGCATCTTTGGAAAAGGCAAATCAACAAATGTATGATGCCTTCGGGATTATACATTTTTTTGATAATAACGAAGAATTAGAAACACTTAAAAAAGTGCTTTCCGAAACTCACAATATTGTTGAAGAACCTGACAGAGCAGAGTATGGCGATTTTCAGACTAATTCTGGTTTAGCTAATAAAGTAACTTTACACTTGGCTTCAAAAAACATTTCACCTGAAATTGTAATTGAGCCAACCTGCGGAAAAGGAAATTTTATTATTGCTTCGCTTCGCAACTTTAAAAACATTAAAAAAGTCTTTGGTGTTGAAATTTACAAACCTTACGTTTGGGAAACCAAATTCAGCATTGTAGATTTCTTTCTTTCTAATCCAAATTCAAACAAACCAGAAATTTCAATAGTTCATTGCAACGTTTTTGACTTCGATTTCAAAGTAATAGCCAAAAAATATTCAACGAATGATGTCTTAATAATTGGAAACCCACCTTGGGTAACCAACTCAAAATTGGGCAGTCTTAATTCAACCAATCTCCCTAAAAAAACGAATTTCAAAAATCATAGTGGTTTAGATGCAATGACAGGAAAAGGCAATTTTGACATTGCTGAATTTATTACATTGACTATGATTGAAACCTTTCAAAATATGAAAGGGAATTTATTATTGTTGGTAAAAAATTCTGTTATCAAAAATATCATTTTTGACCAAAACAAAAACCGTTACAAGATTTCAACCATTGAAAAACATTGCATTGACAGCAAAAAAGAGTTTAATGTTTCCGTTGAAGCAGCCTTGTTCTATTGTAAACTAAACTCAAAGACAACATTTGATTGCAAAGAATTTGATTTTTACAACAATCAAAAATCCCAACTCAAATTCGGTTGGCTGAAAGATAAATTTGTTTCAAACATTGACACTTATATTCATACGAAAGAAATTGATGGAGAATGTCCTTTTGTTTGGCGACAAGGTTTAAAACACGATTGCTCAACGGTAATGGAATTAGACAAAGTGAACGGACATTATGTAAATGGACTGAGCGAAGAAGTGAAATTGGAAGAAGGTTTAGTTTATGGTATTCTCAAAAGTTCCGACCTTAAAAACACGGTAATCAATCAGACACGAAAGTTTACAATTGTTACTCAAAAGAAAGTAGGACAAGAAACAAAATATATCAAAACTGAATATCCTAAAACTTATCAATACTTGACACAGCATCACGCAAATTTTGATGCAAGAAAATCAAGTATTTACAACAACAAACCCTTGTTTTCAATATTTGGTATTGGCGACTATTCTTTCAAACCTTTCAAGGTTGCCATTTCAGGGCTTTACAAGACATTTCATTTTACGCTTGTTCTGCCACAGGACAATAAACCTGTAATGCTTGACGACACTTGTTATTTAATAGGTTTTGACAAAATAGAATTTGCCCTTTACGCTTTAATTCTTTTAAACTCTAACTCGACAGTTCAATTTTTACAATCAGTAACCTTTGCAGACGCTAAAAGGACTTTTACAAAAGATGTTTTAATGAGAATTGACCTTTTAGAATTAGCAAAACAAATCGACAAGACCGACCTACAAACAGAACTTGAAACGCTTAACGAAAAGTATAAATTGAATTTGACACTTAACTTGTGGGACAGTTTTATTAACGAAATGAAACCACTAAACAATGGACAAATTTCATTGTTTGCATAGGCTAAAAGAAGAACTGGGCATTACTGACATTCGTTTTCAATTCAATAGTACTAAATTGGGCTTATCCCAAAAAAAATCCCGAAAATTTCGGGATTTTTTTATGACTATTTCTTCGCTTTTTTAGCTTTTTCTGCTTCGGCTTGTTCCATCACTTCTTGCAATTTACGTTGGAATTTACCTTGTTTTTTAGGCTCTTTCAATTTGTTTTCTTGAATTTGAGCGTGAATTTTATCGCTATCAATAAAGTAACGTTTGATTACAATCATAATTCCGATTGTGATTAAATTTGAAATAAAGTTATACAAACTCAATCCAGCACCATAACTATTGAAGAAAAACAACATCATTATGGGCGAAACATAAATCATAATCTTCATCATTTTGGCCATATCGGGCATTCCTTCTTGTTGAGGCGCCGCCATTTGTTGGTCGCCAGAAGTCATTTTCATATAGAAGAAAATCGCAATCGAAGCCAAAATTGGAAACAAACTAATATGATTTCCGTATAATGGAATATAGAAAGGCAATCTTATAATTTCATCGAAAGAAGATAAATCGTCGGCCCAAAGGAAACCTTTTTGTCTCAACTCAAATGCCGACGGAAAAAACTGGAAGGAAGCATACATAAACGGAATTTGAATCAACGCCGGAATACAGCCTGCCATAGGATTTACGCCTGCTTTGTTGTACAACTTCATCGTTTCCTGTTGCTTTTTCATTGGGTCTTTTTTGAATTTTTCGCCCAATTCGGTAATTTCTGGTCGCAATACTTTCATTTTTGCCTGTGACAAGAATGATTTAAAGGTAATTGGCGACATAGCCACTTTTATTATAATCGTAAAAATAATGATGGCAATTCCCAATGAAAGCCCCAAAGTAGTGCTTAAAAATCCAAATAACGGAATGAAAATAAACATATTGATCCAGCCAAAAATTCCCCAACCTAACGGAATAATTTTTTGCAGATTTTTATCATAATGTTTTAATGTTTTATAATCTGAGGGACCAAAATACCAGTTCATTTTATAATCTAACTCGCCATTACTAAATGCCAAAGGCACATTTACTTTGAGTTGTTTGGTATAAACCGTATCAATTGTTTCATCATCCACTAAATTGTTTGATTGCAATTTTGCGGTTTCAAAAGGTTTATCTGTCAATAAAATAGTGGAGAAAAAGTGTTGTTTGAAAGCTACGAATGAAGCTTTGGTGGCATTTTCTTCTTTATCTTGACCTTGACCTACATAGTCAATTTTATCGTCTTCATATTGAAAATAGATTTCAGTGTAACGGTTTTCATACGAAATACTTTTCTCGTTTCTGAACGTTTTTAAACTCCATTCTAGGTCTAATGGTTTGGTTGTGTTCAACACTTTATTCAAACCTTGTGAACGAAGATCAAAACCAATCATATAATCGTTTGGTTTCAAAATGTATTTGTATTCTAGGAATTCATTGGCACCAGCTTTCAACTTCATCGAAAGGATTTGGTCTGCTCCAATTTTGGTCAAAGTAGGTTCAAAATAAAGGTCTTTGGTGTTTAAATTTCGATTATCGCTGGTTTGCAATTGAATGTTCAAATTAGCATTGTTGTCTTTAATCAATTGTACCAATTGTCCAGAACCTTTTTTGAATTTCTCCAAATTTTTCAAAGTTGCTTCAGCAATATACCCTCCTTTGTTGGCGATTTTCAGAATTACTTTTTCGTTTTCGATAGTCGTAAAACCTTCTTTTGCCGATGGAAGTGTTGCTGAATAAGCAAAACCACCCAATGATTTTTGCAACTGAACCAATTGCGTTGAATCGCCTGCCACAACAGCAACTGGAGTTGGTGCAACTTGTGTTTGAGTGGTTACCGCTTTATTTACTTTTTCTTTGGCTACCAATTCTTTCTTGGCTTTTTCGGCCGCAATTGCTGCTTCTGATGGTCTGTTTTGATACATCATCCAAAACAAGATTCCTAAAATTAATGCAAGACCTATAATCGAATTGAGGTCTAATTTTTTTTCTTCCATTATTATATTTAAAAAAGTTTAAAGGTTTAAAGGTTTAAAGATTTAAAGAAATATTACTATTTTTTCTTTGCTTTAACCACTGCTGCCACAAAATTCACAAAAAGTGGATGTGGGTTTTCTACTGTACTTTTATATTCTGGATGGTATTGTACTCCAATAAAAAAAGGATGGTTTTCTAATTCTACAATTTCTACCAAACCCGTTTCAGGATTAACTCCCGAAGCGATTAGTCCAGCTTTTTCCAATTCTGTTACATATTGACTATTGTATTCATAACGATGGCGATGGCGTTCAAAAATGGTAGTTTTTTCGTAAATTTTAGAAGCCAAAGTATTTGGTTTTATATCACATTTCCAAGCACCTAATCGCATTGTTCCACCTTTGTCAGTAATGTTTTTTTGCTCTTCCATTAGGTTTACTACAGGATGTGTCGTGTCGGGATTCATTTCGGTCGAATTGGCATCGGCGTAACCTAACACATTTCTAGCATATTCGATAATTGCCATTTGCATTCCCAAACAAATTCCTAAAAACGGAATTTTATTTTCTCGAGCATAACGAACGGCTTCAATTTTCCCTTCAATTCCCCTTCCTCCAAAACCTGGAGCAACAAGAATTCCATCCAATCCGGCAAATTTCTCGGCTACATCCGAGGCATCAAGAAATTCTGAATGTATAGAAACCACGTTTACCTTAGTTTCATTGGCGGCACCAGCGTGAATAAAGGCTTCCAAAATGGATTTGTATGAATCTTGCAATTCTACATATTTTCCAATTAAACCAATATTTACGGTGTGTTTTGGATTTTTTAACCTCCGCAAAAAGGTGTTCCAATGTTTTAAATCTGGAGCCGATTTTTTTGGTAAATCCAATTTTTTCAAGGCCACCACATCAAGACCTTCTTCCAACATCAAATTAGGTACTTCATAAATCGTTGAAGCATCGATAGATTGAATAACGGCCTCTCTTTTCACATTGCAAAACAGGGCTAATTTATTGCGTAATTCTTCTGAAATTTCGTGTTCGGTTCTACAAACCAAAATATCGGCTTTGATACCGCTTTCCATCAAAGTTTTAACGGAGTGTTGCGTAGGTTTTGTTTTTAATTCTCCGGCTGCTGCCAAATAAGGAACTAAAGTCAAATGGATTACGATAGCATTGTTTTCGCCCAAATCCCAAACCAATTGACGTACGGATTCAATATAAGGCAAGGATTCAATATCGCCGACAGTTCCACCAATTTCGGTAATAACAATATCAAAATCGCCTGATTTGCCCAGCAATTGAATTCTGTCTTTGATTTCATTGGTAATATGCGGCACTACTTGAACCGTTTTTCCTAGAAATTCGCCTCTTCGTTCTTTTTCAATAACCGAAAGGTAAATTCTTCCCGTAGTCACATTATTGGCTTGTGAAGTTGGAACATTCAAGAATCGTTCATAATGTCCTAAATCCAAATCGGTTTCAGCACCATCATCGGTAACATAACATTCTCCGTGTTCATAAGGGTTTAATGTTCCCGGATCAACATTGATATAAGGATCAAACTTTTGGATGGTGGTTCGATAACCTCTTGCTTGTAATAATTTTGCCAATGAAGCCGCAATTATCCCCTTCCCTAAAGAAGAAGTAACGCCGCCAGTGACAAAAATATATTTCGTTGGATTCATTAATTGTAGTTGTTTTGGTAAAAATGCAAGCCAATAGTTTGCAAAAACGATGCAAAAATACGATTATAAATTGAGAAATAACTAATTTGGAATTGAGATAATTTTGATTTTATTGACGAGTAATAAATTGAGCTTCCTTTAGAGAAAAAGGAGTAAAGATAAATGCAAATAAAAAATAAAGTTCCCGAATCGAGAATTTTTTATTATCTTTGCCAAAGAATTACAATAAAAAATGCCAAGAATATTTGTAAAAAGAACATTGAGAGATTATTGGGAAAAATATCCTGATACGGAGCAATATTTAAAAACTTGGTATGATACAGCAATTAATACCAATTGGAAAACTCCAAGTGACGTAAAACAAAATTATGCAAATGCTAGTATTCTAAAAGACAGCAGGATAGTTTTTAATATAAAAGGAAATTCTCACCGATTAATTGCAAAATTTAACTTTGAAAAAGAATGGATTTTCATCCGATTTATTGGAACACATTCTGAATATGACAAAATTGATGCTAATACAATTTAAAAATTTATAAAATGAATATTAAGCCAATAAAAACAGAAACAGATTATCAAGTCGCTTTAGAAAGATTTGAACTCCTTTTTGATGCTAAATTGGGAACTCCTGAAAGTGATGAAGCAGATATTCTTGCCCTGTTAATTGATGAATTTGAAAATAAAAATTATTCTATTGAAGCCCCAGATCCAATAGAAGCCATAAAAATAAGAATGAAAGAAATGCAACTAAAACAAATTGATTTGGTTGACGCTATTGGTGGAAAAAGCCGAGTTTCCGAAATTTTAAATCGCAAACGAAAACTTACCGTTGAAATGATTCGAAACCTAACCAAACGATTGAATCTTTCTCCAACTGTACTGATTGGCGACTATTCATTGAATGTCTAAATCATTACCACAAAAAAATCCCGAGCATCACACTCGGGATTTTTTATAATCAGATTTTAAAGCGTATATCCAATATCGTATATCTAATATCGTAAATCCAATTTACTAAGAAAGCGCCGCTTTAACTTGATCTGCCGCTTCTTGAAATTCCACAGCCGATAAAATGGGCATTCCAGAATTATCGATTAATTCTTTGGCAATAACGGCATTGGTTCCTTGCAAACGAACAATGATTGGCACTTTAATGGCATCTCCCATATTTTTATAAGCATCGACAACACCTTGGGCTACACGGTCGCAACGAACGATTCCACCAAAAATGTTAATCAAAATGGCCTTCACATTTGGATCTTTCAAAATGATTCGGAAGGCTAATTCTACTCGTTTTGCATCGGCAGTTCCGCCAACGTCTAAGAAGTTGGCTGGTTCAAAACCGGCATATTTTATTAAATCCATCGTTGCCATCGCCAGTCCAGCACCGTTAACCATGCATCCTACAGTTCCGTCCAAATCAACATAATTCAAACCTGCTTCTTTGGCTTCTACTTCGATTGGATTTTCCTCAAGTACATCACGCATTTCGGCTAAATCTTTATGTCTAAACAAGGCATTATCATCTAAATTTACTTTGGCATCAACGGCAATAATTTTGTTGTCGGAAGTTTTTAAAACTGGATTAATTTCAAACATTGAAGCATCAGAACCAATGTAAGCTTTATACAAAGCATCAACAAACTGCACCATTTCTTTGAAAGCATTTCCAGAAAGACCTAAATTAAAGGCAATTCTTCTGGCTTGAAAACCTTGCAATCCAACTGTTGGGTCAATTTCTTCGGTAAAAATCAAATGTGGCGTGTGTTCGGCAACGTGTTCTATATCCATTCCGCCTTCGGTTGAATACATTATCATATTGCGACCTTTAGCTCTATTCAATAAAACCGACATATAAAACTCGGAAGTTTCACTTTCGCCGGGATAATAAACATCCTCAGCAATCAAAACTTTGTGCACTTTTTTTCCTTCTGCAGAAGTTTGTGGCGTAATCAAATTCATTCCGATAATTTGTTCGGATAATTCCTCCACTTGTTGTAGATTTTTGGCCAATTTTACTCCACCGCCTTTTCCACGACCACCTGCGTGAACTTGGGCTTTTACTACATGCCAGCCCGTTCCTGTTTCGGCAGTCAATTGTTTTGCAACAGCCACCGCTTCTTTTGGGTTGTTGGCAACATATCCTCTTTGCACTTTCACGCCATAACTGGCCAAAATTTGTTTTCCTTGGTATTCGTGTATATCCATTATTGATTTATTAATTTGATAAAGGTACAAACATAGCAAAATTCAACTTAAAATAAAATCTTTTTTATTTGAATAAAAAACAGAAATTAAAATTGAACTATAATAATTGACTGCAAGAAAATCAAAACAAAATAACTTTTCAAAAACAAACAAAATTTGAAAAAATATTGATTGAAAAAGTTTAATAAAAAAGCAAAATTGACAATATTTACTTTTATAAAATAAGCCAAAATAACAAAACCGATTTATCATTTTATTAATTTGTTTGTTCTTGAATGATATATTGCTATTTATTAGACATTTTTTTAACATTATAGCAAAAATAAGTTAAACCCAAACTTTAAAATTAATATGATTAATGAAATCTATATTTTTGCATAAAAATAAATAAGCATGAAAATTAAAGAACAAGGTCTATATTCGCCAGAATTCGAGCATGAAAACTGTGGAGCTGGTTTTATCTGCAACCTGAAAGGCGAAAAAACAAATCAAATCATTCACGACGCATTAGAAATTCTTGTAAAACTAGAACATCGGGGTGGTGTGAGTTCCGACGGGAAAACTGGTGATGGGGCGGGTTTATTGATTGATATTCCCCACGAATACTTCAGTAGAGTTTGTGATTTCAAACTTCCTAATGCACGCGAATATGCAGTAGGTATGGTTTTTTTACCAAAAACCGAAAATCAATATGTTTTTTGTAAAGCCATTTTTGAAAAGGAAATCAAAAATCAAGGTCTAAACATTTTAGGATGGAGAGAAGTTCCTGTTGATTCTTCTCATTTGGGTCAAATTGCTTTGGCTTCTGAACCAAAAATTGATCAAATATTCGTTGGCAAAACCCAAGAAATTGACGAGGCCACATTCAAAGCAAAATTATATGCTGCCCGTAAAATTACCGAACATACCATTATCAATTCTAAGATTTCAGAAAGCTCTTATTTTTATATTCCTAGTTTTTCTACCACTACCTTAATATATAAAGGCATTATTATGCCCGAAGATATTGGGCCTTATTATACTGATTTACAACAAACCGATTTAGTAACTCGTCTAGCGTTAGTACATCAACGTTTTTCTACTAACACTATGCCTTCCTGGGAATTGGCACAACCCTTCAGATACATTTGTCAAAACGGAGAAATCAATACTTTACGTGGCAACGTGAGTAGAATGAGGGTTCGTGAAGAAATCATGAAGAGTGATGTTTTTGGCCCACAAATAGACAAATTATTCCCCATTATTATCCC
>DMHA01000186.1:4715-7675 GCA_003449615.1 Flavobacterium sp. | reverse complement strand
TTTATACAATGGTTATTACTACATTACCCGTTTTGAAACTGGGAAAAACTATCCCATTTATTCCAGAAAAAAAGAAAGCCTTTCGGCAAAAGAGGAAATTTTGTTTGATTGTAATATTTTGGCAGAAGGACAACCCTATTTTCAATTGGGCGGTTTGAGCATTAGTCCAGATAATAAATTGGCTGTTTTCAGTTTTGACACTGTTGGAAGAAGAATTTATGATATTCAAGTAAAAGATTTAGAAACCGATAAAATTCTTTCGGATAAAATTGAAAAAGTTTCAGGAACTGCCGTTTGGGCTAATGATAATAAGACCATTTTTTATTCGAGTCAAGATGAAGTTACCTTGCGTTCCGATAAGATTTTCAAGCATAAATTAGGAACAAAACAAGCCGAAGACATTTTGGTTTATTTTGAAAAAGATGAAACCTTCAATGTTGAAATAACCAAATCGAAATCCAAAAAATATTTGGCAATTGAATCAGGCAGTACTTTGACAACAGAATATAGAATATTAGAAGCCGAGAATCCCGACGGAGAATTCAGGATTTTCCAGAAACGAATTCGAGGTTTAGAATACAGCATCAATCATTATGGAGACAGTTTCTATATCTTGACCAATGCCGACAAAGCCACAAATTTCAAGTTGATGAAAACTTTGGAAACAGCCACTTCCAAAGAAAATTGGACAGAGGTTATTCCGCATCGTAAGGATGTTTTGTTGGAAGATATTGAGATTTTCAAAGATTTTTTGGTTGTGGAAGAACGTTTCAATGGTTTGAATAAAATCAAGATTATGCCGTGGTCTGGGTCAGGTGAATATTATTTGCCTTTTGATAGCGAAACCTACACAGCTTACACTTCGACAAATGTGGATTTTGACACCGATATTTTACGATATTCCTATCAATCGATGACGACGCCTTCCTCAATAATTGATTTCAACATGAAAACCAAAACCAAAGAAATCAAGAAAGAACAGCAAGTTTTGGGCGGAAAATTCGATAAAAATAATTATACTGAAGAAAGAATTTGGGCCACAGCAAAAGATGGTACAAAAGTACCCATTTCGATGGTTTATAGAAAAGGTCTCAATAAAAACGGTGAAAATCCTTTGTTGCTTTATGCTTATGGTTCTTATGGATATTCTATGAATGCCACGTTTTCCTCCACCCGATTGACATTATTAGATAGAGGGTTTGTATTTGCAATTGCACACATTCGCGGAGGCGAAGATTTGGGGCGACAATGGTATGAAGACGGAAAATTGTTGAAAAAGAAAAATACTTTTACTGATTTTATCGATTGTTCTAAATTTGTAATCGAACAAAAATACACTTCACCCAAACATTTGTATGCCGAAGGTGGTTCAGCAGGAGGATTATTGATGGGAGCCATCGCAAATTTAGCACCGGAGTTATATCACGGAATCATTGCACAAGTTCCTTTTGTAGATGTAATTACAACCATGCTAGACGAAAGCATTCCATTGACAACTGGGGAATATGACGAATGGGGAAATCCTAATGTTAAAAAATATTATAATTATATGGCTTCTTATTCGCCTTATGATAATGTAAAAAAACAAAATTATCCCAATATGTATGTTTCCACAGGATTGCACGATTCACAAGTACAGTACTGGGAACCAGCCAAATGGGTAGCTAAATTGAGGAGTTTAAAGACAGATAATTCCCATTTATTTCTCGATACCAATATGAAAGCAGGTCATGGAGGTGCCTCGGGAAGGTTTGAAGCCATTAAGGAATTGGCTAAAGAATATAGTTTTTTATTAGATTTAGAAAAAATTGAAAAGTAATTAGATTATTTTTGTTAAATTTGCGCAGATTATAGGTTTGAATTAAAAAGTGTCCTTGATTAACTATTTTTTTATGAAAGAAGAAATAAATGCTTATAATAATGTTTTAGAATTAATAGGCAACACTCCGCTAATTAAATTGAATAAAGTTACCGAAAAATTAGAAGGAAATTTTTACGCTAAAGTAGAAGCTTTTAATCCGGGTCATTCCACTAAAGACAGAATTGCTTTATTTATTATAGAAGAAGCCGAAAAGAAAGGAATACTTTCGCCAGGTGATACAATCATAGAAACAACCTCTGGTAATACAGGTTTTAGTTTAGCGTTGGTTAGTATTATAAAAGGATACAATTGTATTTTGGCCGTAACTTCAAAATCTTCAAAGGATAAAATAGATATGTTGCGTGCATTAGGAGCTAAAGTTTATGTTTGTCCTGCACACGTTTCTGCCGATGATGAACGTTCTTATTACAATGTTGCCAAACGGTTGCACGAAGAAACCAAAGGTTCAGTTTATATCAATCAATACTTCAATCAGCTCAATGTTGATGCCCATTATAAGTCAACAGGGCCTGAAATTTGGAGCCAAACCAATGGTAAAATCACACATCTTGTAGCTTGTAGTGGCACAGGAGGAACCATTTCTGGGACGGCAAAATACCTAAAAGAACAAAATCCAAATATTAGAATTTTAGGAGTTGATGCTTTTGGTTCTGTTTTGAAAAAATACCACGAAACTAAAGAATTTGATAACGATGAAATTTATCCTTACAGAATTGAAGGTTTAGGTAAAAATTTAATTCCATCGGCTACTGATTTTGATATTATAGATAAATTTATGAAAGTTACCGATGAAGAAAGTGCACATTCAACTAGAGAATTAGCCAAATCTGAAGGTTTATTTGTAGGTTACACTTCTGGAGCAGTGCTTCAAGCCATAAAACAATATGCCGAAGAAGGCGAATTTGACAAAAACAGTAATGTAATTGCTATTTTCCCAGATCACGGTTCGCGTTATATGAGCAAAGTATTTAGTGATGATTGGATGAACGAGCAAGGTTTCTTTGACAGCATCAACGAAGAAGAAGCTCAGAAGATTGAGTTTATTAAATAAGGTATTAAGTATTAAGTATTAAGTATT
>DMHA01000186.1:0-4623 GCA_003449615.1 Flavobacterium sp. | reverse complement strand
GAAACCTGAAACCTGAAATCTGAAACCTGAAACCTGAAATCTGAAATCTGAAATCTGAAATCTGTTTATTCCTCCATAGTATGATACACGTTCATTACGTCATCATCTTCTTCAATTTTCTCGATTAGTTTTTCGACGTCGGCCATTTCGGCTTCTGTCAATTTTTTTGTGATTTGTGGAATACGCTCAAAGCCAGAAGATAAAATTTCTATCCCACGACCTTCCAATTCTTTTTGAATCGTGCCAAAACTATTGAATGGGGCGTATATCAAGATACCGTCTTCATCTTCAAAAACTTCTTCGGCACCAAAATCAATTAGTTCTAATTCCAGTTCTTCAGGATCAATTCCGTTTGCGGGAATTCTGAAGTTACAAGTATGGTCAAACATAAATTCTACTGAGCCTTGTGTTCCAAATGTTCCGCTGCATTTGTTGAAATAACTTCGGATATTGGCAACTGTTCTATTGTTATTATCCGTAGCAGTTTCAACCAGAATGGCGATTCCATGTGGTGCATATCCTTCAAACAAGACCTCTTTATAGTTGGCTGTGTCTTTGTCGGTTGCTTTTTTGATGGCGCGTTCCACATTTTCTTTAGGCATATTTACTGCCTTTGAATTTTGGATTACCGCTCTCAATCTGGAGTTGGCATCAGGATTTGGCCCACCTTCTTTTACCGCCATTACAATATCTTTCCCGATTCTGGTAAATGCTTTGGCCATTGCCGACCAACGTTTCATTTTTCTGCCTTTTCTAAACTCAAATGCTCTTCCCATTACTAAATTATTTTTGAATTGCAAAAATACGGTTATTCCTTATTTTATCAAATGTTTTTTTTTAATTGATTGGCACATATCGAGCAATAAAATTATCGCCCGTGAGATACCAATTATTGAATGCATTTGTTCGGTCTAAATTAAATTTTTTGGTATTTCTATTGTAATTTCCCACTTCAATATTGACTTGATCAACCAATTTATTAAAATTATTGACTTCTTCTTTTGATCGGTTTTTGGCCAATTTGTTGTCCATTATTTTTTTGCTTTCTTCAAATTTTTGATTTAACATTATAAAGTAAACCACAGTTGGGCTAAATTCAAGTGCCTCTTTTTTTGATACCTCCAAGTATTTTTTTGTTGCTAATATTAATGACTTATCATTTTTATATGGTTTGAATGTTTTTAGTTTTTCCAATCCTTCATTTACATATTGTATTAAGTCAATGCTGTTTTGTTGAATATCACTGATGTCTTCTCTTTCAATGGCTTTAAATAAAAGCGATTCAGTAAAATTTACTTTAAAAAATATCAAAAACAAATGAGAATGATTTTCTAAAACATCATTGGATATTTTAATTTTTTTTGCCAATTCGCTAGTATCTTCCGTAATTTGTATGTTGTATTTATTGGCAAATATTTTTTGATTGGCATTTAATTTATCCACCTCATCATTAATTTTTGCATTGACCAAATCTCTAGTCAAAATATAAGCTTCCATAAAATCATAAGATTGTTCGGCAACTTCTTGCATATCGATAATTTTGTCGTATTCCGAATTAATTTGATTCTCCAATATTGACAAATAGACCAGTAATTGGTTTTTATATTCCACATCTCCATTGTATCCATCTTTCAGAGCTTCTATTTTTTTGGCAGCATTTTGAATGCTCTTTATCAATGATTTTCGATTAGCATCTATTCTTCTGGCGTTTTTTGTATGGGCCACTGTTGTGGTATATTTCCAAGTATTTCGAGAAATAATTTCGGATTCTTTGCCAATGTAATTCAAATAATCGAGAGGTGTTTTAAATTCTTGTGCGTTTGAAATTGTCACAAAAAATAAAAATAGAAATGAGTTTAGTAAAGTTTTCATATTTTTTTTTGTATTTTATTGTCGTCATTAAGGATATCTACTACTTTTTCGACAATGTAGCTTGAAACCTTATTTGTGGTGGTTTTAATGATTATTTTTTGACTAAACCATCGATAATATTTCCATTTTTTTATGAATCACCATCTTAATTATTTCATTGGAATCTGAAAAAATATTCTCCAATTTGATCTAAAGAGGAACAGTAAACCAAAAAATCTTCGCCTTTTTTGTTGGAAACTTTTATATTAATATCGTCATTTCAAATTTATTTGTTTTGGCTGCTAGAACCTTGAATAACTACGTCAACAAAAATTTCCTCTACTTCGTTGAGGGTAACATCCAGTCGCAACGAGAATCCGTTTTGGTTATACTTGAGAAGGTCATTCATCGAGTCATTACCGTTGTAATCGAGTATTTTAAGACGAAATTTCTAGATTGCTGATTTCTTTCTTACCAAAGGAAATCGATATATTTTAACAAAATCATCTATAAACGAACAATTGTTTTCAAAATGTTATTCAAGTGATTTATAGATTCAAAAAAATTAGATGAGTATGGGTTAATAGCCATATTACTTTTTATTCTTTCCAAAATTGAATTTTACTTTTTCAACTACTTGCACTTTTGGAGCAGGTTTTTTGAATGGTTTCTTTTTGCTGGTTGGTTTCGTTTTTGAAGGACTTTGGTCTCCTCTTGTTTTTTCTTCGTCTTTTGGTTTTGCCTTGTATTCAATTTTGTCTTTTTGTCCTTCTTTTGTAGGAATTTCAGCTTTATGTTTGGCTAAAACAGCAGTTGGATTCTTTGGATTATCTTTAGTTCCTCGCAAATGAATTACCAATCCGTTGAGGAAATTACGCAACACTTGGTCGCCACATTCCACATAATTGGGATGATTTTCGGCACGAAAAAAAGCACTCAATTCTGATTTTGAAATTCTAAAATCTACTAATTCAAGTATTTCAACTATTTGATCATCGCGTAACATCAGAGCAACACGCAGTTTTTTGAGTATATCGTTATTCGTCATATTTTTTATTTTTATTTCAAAGGTACGTTTTAAAAGCAATTGTGATTTAAAAAAAAATAAAATAAAACAGAAAGACAAACTGAATGATGAAAAAATAGAAGTGAGTAGATGGATTTTATATTTTGCAAAATGAAAAATATAAAATATAATAAACTCCGCAATTCTCAATAATTTTGAGGATTGCAGAGCAAAAACTGAATAAATTTCAAGTAATAACTATTTGTCGATAGAACCCAAAACTCGCTTCATAAAAGTATTCAAAGCTTCTTTTTTGTCCATTCCGTCTTTGGTCATTTTGTGCACTTCGAGAGCACCATACATATTGGAAATTAATTCGCCAATAACATCTAATTCTTCATCTTTTAGGGAAGAAACTTCGGTCAAAGCTTCTAGAACTTCAATAGTTTCAACAAGGTAATCTTGATCATTATCTTCAATAAATTGAGACAAATGTTTGATTATGGGTAGTTTCATTTGATAGGGTTATTTGTTTAACCGGTTAATCGGTTAACCGATTAAACAAATAACCAGTTAACCAGTTAACCATTTACTTCATTTCATTTACCAATTCTGCTAAAACTTCGGCTTTATTGGTTTGGGTTTCGTTGGTTAATTTTCCGTTTACAAAAGTGGCAAAAGTAGGCAAGTTGCTCACGTTTGCTAATTTTCTTGATTCTGGAGAATTTTCTGCATCAACCAAAACAAAAGTCAAGTTTTCATTTTCTGAAGCCAATTTTTTGAATTTTGGTTTCATAATTCGGCAGTTTCCACACCAAGACGCCGAAAACTGAACGATTACTTTATCGTATTTTGAAACTAAATCTTGTAGCGTATCTTCGTTTAATTCGATTAACATAGTTTTTAAATTTCAATGTCAATTTTCAATATCAAAAATCAATATTTAAGTTGCTTCAATTGAAATGTAAATATTTAATTTGAATATTAGTTATATAAAACAAAATTCAATTTTTTACATTAAAATTGCAATTGATTTTTGACATTGCAATTGAAATTATTGTTATTAATGAGTTCCTAAATATTCAGCAGTACTTTTTCTGTCGGCGTGCATGGCATCTTTTCCTTCTTCCCAATTGGCTGGACAAACTTCACCTTTGGTTTGAACGTGTGTGTAAGCATCTACCAAACGTAAATATTCGTTTACGTTACGACCCAATGGCATATCGTTTACACTTTCGTGGAATATTTTTCCCTCTTCGTCAATCAAATAAGTAGCTCTGTAAGTAACGTTTGAACCTACTAAAAGTTCTCCATCAAAAGTTTCGTCGTATTCCATTTCGATGTCTAAAATGCCCAATTCAGCAGCCAAATTTCTTGTGGTGTCTGCAAGGATTGGATAAGTCACCCCTTCTATTCCACCGTTGTTTTTTGGGGTGTTCAACCAAGCAAAATGCACTTCATTGGTATCGCAAGAGGCCCCAATTACGATTGTATTTCTTTTCTTGAATTCTCCCAACGCTGCTTGAAAAGCGTGCAATTCTGTTGGACATACGAAAGTAAAATCTTTTGGATACCAAAACAATAGTACTTTTTGATTGTTTTCTGTTGCTTCTTCAAGCGCATTGATTCTTAAGTTGTCTCCCATTTCTGAAATGGCGTCAACTGTAATATTTGGGAATTTTTTTCCTACTAATGACATTTTTTTATTTTTTAAAGTTAATATTTTATTTTACTGATGCAAAGATAATTCAAAAGGAAATTTTTGT
>DMHA01000398.1 GCA_003449615.1 Flavobacterium sp. | reverse complement strand
AATGCCAATGTTTTGCTTCGAGCCGAAGTCTTGAACCGCATCAATTCCCGCAAAAAACCTGCGATTATTGTCACTTATCCCGAAGCACTTTTCGAGAAAGTCGTTACAAGAAAAGAGTTGGACAAAAACACTTTGAAAGTTGCCGTTGGCGACAAGGTTTCCATCGATTTTATCAATGAAGTATTGTTTGAATATGAATTCAAAAGAGTCGATTTCATTACCGAACCCGGCGAATTTTCAGTCCGTGGTGGTATTGTTGATGTATTTTCGTTTTCCAATGAAAATCCGTACCGAATAGAGTTTTTTGGTAACGAAGTCGATAGCATCCGAAGCTTTGATGTAGAAACGCAATTGTCAATCGAAAAACAAAAGAAAATCACGATTATTCCCAATGTCGAGAATAAATTTTTTCAGGAAAATCGCGAAAGCTTCTTGGAATACATCAACAATCAAACGGTAATTTTTATCCAAAATACGGATTTACTTTTCTCTAAATTGGATAAATTATTTGCCAAAGCTACTGAGATTTTCGAAAATCTAAACGCCACGATAAATCATATTGCACCAGAACAATTGTTCTTGAACCAAAAGGAATTCATTAAAAAAAGCCTCGATTTTTCGATTGTAGAATTGACTGCCAAGCCGATTTATAAAGTTACGAAAACATTCGATTTTCACATCAAACCGCAACCATCGTTCAACAAACAATTCGATTTATTGTTAAATAATCTGAATGACAATCATTTCAACGGTTACAAAAATTATTTGTTTTGTGCCAATGAAGCTCAAGCCAAAAGGTTTCACGATATTTTTCAGACTTTAGACGAAGAAAACTCCGAGAATTTTCGAAAGCAATACAACACGATTGTTTTGCCTATTTATCAAGGATTTATTGATGAGGAAAATCAATTGGCTTGCTATACCGACCATCAGATTTTCGAACGTTATCATAAATTCAACATCAAAAGCAATGTTTCGAAAAAGCAAAATATTACTTTAAAAGAATTGACCACTTTGTCTGTTGGCGATTATGTCACGCACATTGATCACGGAATTGGACGATTTGGAGGCCTGCAAAAAATTCAGGTAGAAGGCAAAACCCAAGAAGCCATCAAGCTCGTTTATGCCGATAATGACATTGTGTATGTAAGCATTCACTCGCTTTACAAAATTTCGAAATACAACGGAAAAGACGGAACGCCACCTAAAATTTATAAATTGGGGTCGAATGCTTGGAAAATTCTAAAGCAAAAAACCAAAGCGAGAGTCAAACACATTGCGTTCAATTTGATTCAATTGTATGCCAAAAGAAAACTGGAAAAAGGCTTCCGTTTTGCACCCGACAGTTATTTGCAAAACGAATTGGAAAGTTCCTTCATTTACGAAGACACCCCCGACCAAACCAAATCGACTGCAGAAGTCAAAGCCGATATGGAAAGTGACCGACCAATGGATCGCTTGGTTTGTGGCGATGTTGGTTTCGGAAAAACCGAAGTGGCAATTCGTGCCGCTTTCAAAGCGGTGGACAATTCCAAGCAAGTGGCTGTTCTAGTTCCCACCACGATTTTGGCGTACCAACATTATAGAACTTTTACAGAAAGGTTGAAGGATATGCCCGTTTCTGTGGGTTATTTAAACCGTTTTAGAACTGCCAAACAAAAAGCGGAAACCCTCCAACAATTAGCCGAGGGAAAACTCGATATAGTCATTGGAACACATCAATTGGTCAACAAAAATGTGGTGTTTAAAGATCTTGGCTTGTTAATTGTCGATGAGGAGCAAAAATTTGGCGTGAACGTCAAAGACAAACTTAAGACCATCGCTGCCAATGTGGATACCTTGACCTTAACAGCAACGCCAATCCCTAGAACTTTACAGTTTTCATTGATGGCGGCACGCGATTTATCGGTGATTACAACACCTCCACCCAATCGTTATCCTATCGAAACGAATGTGGTTGGTTTTAACGAAGAAACGATTCGGGATGCCATTTCGTATGAAATTCAACGCAACGGACAGGTTTTCTTTGTCAACAATCGAATTGAGAATATCAAGGAAGTGGCGGGAATGATTCAGCGTTTGGTGCCCGATGCCCGAGTAGGAATTGGTCACGGTCAAATGGAAGGCAGCAAACTCGAGGAATTAATGTTGGCTTTTATGAACGGCGAATTCGATGTTTTGGTGGCGACAACCATCATCGAAAGTGGATTGGATGTCCCGAATGCGAATACCATTTTCATCAACAATGCCAATAATTTTGGACTTTCCGATTTGCACCAAATGCGAGGTCGTGTGGGTCGAAGCAACAAGAAAGCCTTCTGTTATTTTATTTGCCCACCCTATTCTGCAATGACGGACGATGCCCGAAAACGAATTCAAGCTTTGGAACAATTTTCAGAATTGGGAAGCGGTTTCAATATTGCGATGAAGGATTTGGAAATTCGTGGAGCAGGCGATTTATTGGGAGGCGAGCAATCGGGTTTCATTAACGAAATAGGTTTCGACACCTATCAAAAAATAATGAACGAAGCCATCGATGAATTGAAAGAAAACGAGTTCAAGGATTTGTATGAAAATGAAGATAGCGGAGTCGAAAAAGAATACGTAAAAGACCTACAAATCGACACAGATTTTGAGTTGTTATTTTCAGATGAATACATCAATAATGTGACGGAAAGATTGAGTTTGTACAACGAATTGAGCAATGTAAAAAATGAAGAAGAACTCGTTGTTTTCCAAAATAAACTAATTGATCGTTTTGGTCCAATGCCACCACGAGCCTTGGCTTTGATGAATAGCATTCGCATCAAATGGATTGCTACCAAAGTAGGAATCGAGAAATTAGTAATGAAAAAAGGCAAGATGATTGGCTATTTTGTGGCGGATCAACAATCGGATTTTTATACTTCCAGCCGTTTTCATCAAGTAATTCAATTTGTGCAAAAAAACAGTGCTATTTGTGTAATGAAAGAAAAACAAACGCCAGCAGGCTTGCGACTTTTATTGACTTTTGATAATGTGAAAACTACGAGAAGAGCATTGGAATTGATGGAGATGTTGGGTGGTTGATTTGTTTAACGCTTCTTTTAATTTAAAGCTTCCAGCCTTTAAAAGGCTGGAAGCTTTGGAAATTATAATTAATCTTCTCTAGTCATTAAATATTCATACTCTTTCAATACTCCTGCTTTTCTAATTTCAAATAAATCTTCAACATAATAGCCATAATCTACTGAAATTTTACCATCACTTATTTTAGTATAGACTTCAGGGAAATTTTCTTTTATTGACTTTTCAAATTTTTCTTCATATTCAAACTCAATTGGAGTGATAAAATTTATTTTGGTTGGTTTAAATAAATCGGGAGAGATTGTATTGCGTAATCCTTTTGGTTTCAAAGGAGTTGCCCATTTTCCTTCTTTTGTCATATATACATCATCAAAAACATATGTTGCTTGAAGTAATTCGTCTTTGTATTCCGCTACATACAATAAGCAATAGTCATATTGCGAAAAACTTGTCCTAAATGGGTTGTAATTTTGGCGGATTAGTTCTGAATGTGGAGGATAAGTTGTAAATTGGATAGTGTCTTTTTTAAAATTGCCATAAATATTTTTAACTACTATATATTTTGATAATATCCTAGAAGTTAAAGGCCTCATATTACAATAACTTGATGGAGATACCCACACTTTTATTTTTTTACCAATGAATACGTAGAGTTTTGTTGGCTTTTCAGGATGAGTAGGCCAAACTTCACAAGTTTCCAATTTTAATTTAACGGTATTTTTTTTCTTCTTTACTAAATCCTTAACCAAGAATTTTTTAGTTGTATGCCAATGGGATTCAAAAAAAAGAGAGTCCGATAATTTGGCTTTTATTTCAAAATTACCTAAGCTATCAGTATGAGTGTTATAATTTTTATTTTTAAATAATAGTACATCACTTCCAAAATTTTTAGAGATTTCTCGATAGGAATCATCGTTTGTATTTTCAAATTTTGAATTCTTTTTCCAATTTTCATATAAAGAATGATTGTGTGTTCTTAGTTTGTTTATGGTGTCATTCTTTACAATATAAACAATGCGGTCATTGAATTTTCCTGAATTAAATGCTTTTCCTTTTACTGTAATTTCTTGAGAAAAAACCATTTGAAATGCTAGTAAAAACAGTACAATATATATTTTCATTTTAATTACAGTTTAGGAATAAATAAACGTTTTTTAAGTTTTTTAAAGCTTCCAGCCTTTTAAAGGCTGGAAGCTTTGGTAACTGAAAGCTTTGAATGAAATTTACTCAATAATCAAATCTTCAATTTCTTCTAAATTCTGATTTATAGAATGATACTGTTTGAAGTTGTCCAAATCATTAAAAATCTCTATAACCCTTTGGCGTTGTAGTTTTGTTTCTTTTGTTGAAATAATTGTGCCATAAGAACTCCAAGGATATTCTACGATATGTTCAGTAAATTTGTGGTGAACGGGATTATTGTGAATATAATAAATCAGTTTTTGAAAATAGTTTTCCGAAGCGACAACTTTTCTTTTAAAGTTTTTCTGGAATACACTTCCAGTTCGGTTATACCGTTTATTCATTGCCAATGTATAAGCATTGAATAAATTTGAAAATTGTTTTGATGCTTTTACAGTTTTTGGCTTATCAGTTGAAGAATATTCCAATTTTGTGATGTCAATTTCATCGGTTTCTTTGATATAAACAAGAAAGTGAAAATGATTTTTCATCAAGCACCACGCAAAGGTTTCTGCTATTGGGTCAATATATTTAGCGTAAAGTCTTAAAAAATGATTGTAGTTTTCTACATCATAAAACAAATCAATTCCATTATTTCCTCTGTTGTAAATATGATAATATTTGCCATTTTCAAGGGGAATTGGATTCATAATTAATTGTTTTATTTTGAATTAAATAGGTTCTGACTTTAAAAAGCTTCCAGCCTTTAAAAGGCTGGAAGCTTTGGAGCATAAAATTATTAATTCTTCAAATCCTTAATCACTTTAAAAGCCACATCCACTTCGTTTTCGCTTACTAAAATGGTAAATTCGTTTGAAGTAGAAATCACTTCGTTGATGATGATTCCTTCCCAAGCCAAACGTTGGAAAATGAAATAATAAATTCCTGGAACAACGATGTTTTCTTTAGGTAATTTTACGGTAATCGAAGCTAAGTTTTCTAGTTTTTGAATTAATTTTTCATTCGCAAAATGTTTATCAACCAGATGATTAACGCTATTGCTAACCACAATATTGGTTTCATTCACGCCTCTTGAAGAAGTGTAAAAAATATCTGAAAAACCGTTAATATCTGTAATCAAATCGGCTTGTTTGTTCAAAACGGTGTCCGAAGCCGCAAAAGTATAATCGGTCAATGCGGACCGAACTGTGATTTCGCCAATGTTTTTTATTACCTTATTTATCTTGTGATTGAGTCTAAAATCCAACTCTTCGGTAAGTCGTTTCAGCGCCATGACAACTGCACCTTGCTTGACTTCTTTGCCAAATTCCGACTCCAATTCGACCATAATATTTCTGGACAATGAAGTCAAATTGATGATGCCTAAAGACAGGGCATTCAACAAAAAAGGCTTTGTTTTGATGTAATTTTCTACAATGGAAGATACGGTTTTCATAAATTAGTTGTTTTTTTATGGAATATTTGTGATAATCTTACAAATGGGTCAGCAAATATAAATAAAAAAACAATTTGTTACAAATCAAACAATAATAAATGCGATTAAAAATGATAAAACGCATCTACTAAATGTTCAATAACCAAAGATTTGCCTTCTAGGTGAACCGCAATAATATCAAACCGAACCTCAACTTCTAAATCATTTCTTATAACATATTCGTTTACGGCTTTCACCAAAAGTTGAATTTTTTTAGGTTTTACAAATTCTTGAGGCAAGCCAAAATCGAGAGAAGAACGGGTTTTCACTTCAATAATGGCGAGCGTATTTTCTTTTTTGGCAATAATATCTACTTCAGCTTTTTGAAATCTCCAGTTGGTTTCTATAATTTCATAGCCCTCTTTTTCAAGAAATTCAACAGCCATTTCTTCGCCTAGTTTTCCTAAATCGTTGTGGTCAGCCATTTTTGAAAGTTAGAGGTTAGAGGTTAGAAGTGGGAAGTGGGGAGATGGGAGTTTGAGGATTACTCAAAAGTAAGTTTTGAAGTTTCTTTACTTATTTCCAATGAAACTTGTTTGCCAAAAATCAAGGCTCGGTTGTCGCGAAAATGTCCGGCGGGAAAATTATAAAGCACTGGAAACGAATATCCTTTGGTTACATCTTCGATAATTTGGTTGGCGTTTTTGCCCCAAGGAATATCATTGTCTTTCATTTTGGTCATCGTGCCCACGATTAACCCATTCAAATCATCGAAGCAACCACAACGTTTCAAACTCATCATCATTCGGTCGATGTGGTACAAATATTCGTCCAAGTCTTCGATGAAAAGTATTTTTCCCTTGCAATCGATTTGAGCATTCGAACCCATCAGGCTGTACAAAATAGACAAATTGCCGCCCACAATTTCGCCTTTGGCATTGCCCAATCTATTGGCAATATCAAAAGGAATTTCATAATTCAGGCTTTCGCCAAAAAGGGATTTACGCAAACTTTCTATCGATTCTACACTGGCTCTTGCCACAGTTATTGGCATCGCACCGTGAATGGTAGCAATGTTTAGGTTGTTGATATAACTGTGAATTACAGTCACATCGCTGAAACCTACAATCCATTTTGGACTTTGTTTGAATTTTGTAAAATCCAATAAGTCTATCATTCGAACGGTACCGTAACCACCACGAACACACCAAATGGCTTTGATATTGGGGTTGTCTAATTGTTGCTGAAAATCGGAGGCACGTTCTTCGTCAGTTCCCGCCAATTGATTGTTATCCAACCCAATAGATTTTCCAATCACAACTTCCAAACCCCAACTGTGCAGTAAATCTATAGCGGGTTTCAGGTTGTCGTCGATGTTTTTTCGGGCTGTTGCCACTAGGGCTATCGTATCTCCTTTTTGTAAACTAGGCGGAATTTTCATAGGTATTTGGGCTTGAATAGTATAAAATGAAAAAACAAAAATAAGCAAAGGCAATTTATAAAAAACAGCGTTATGATGCACTAAAACTGGATTGTTTTTACTGGGAATAAACCACATAGGAATTATAATTTTTTAAATATTAAAATAAACAATCCTTTTAACCTGAGTTCGATAGTTAAATCATTGATTTATAGCTATATTTGAAATCCTGCAAGGTTTTAAAAACCTTGTAGGT